>DATJHX010000236.1:0-7768 GCA_035493655.1 Nitrosospira sp. | reverse complement strand
CGACAACCCGCATCGGGCCTTATAGATCATCTTCTCTAAAATTCACCTGTAGGGCGTGTCTGGATTCAGTGAACATGAGAGTTCTCAGGCCTGGGATCAAACCATCCGAAAAATTGCTGAGGAAACTCTCAGACGACTTGTTGGTAGATTTCCTTCATTTGCTCAACAATCTTTGGCCACAACCATTTCTTACGGACTTCCATTGAAGCATTAGCTCCTAGCCGTTCACGTAACCCTGAGTTCGTCACAAGATCGAGCAGCGCGCTTGCAAGATTTTCAGAATCCCTTGGTAAAAAAAGTAGGCCTGTGCTCCCATGTTGCAATATCTCAGCCGGTCCGCCTATGTTTGACGCCGCAACCGGAAGTCCATACAGCATTCCTTCCAACACAACCATGCCGAAGGGCTCATACCAGCTCGGTACGACGAGAGTGTCAGCTTGCTCGTACCATTTCTCAACTTCGGTAGTGTCAAGCCACCCAGTAAAATGAATCTGGGCTCGGTAAGGAAATAGCTCTGCGGGTAACCAAGCGCGTTCAATGTCTGCGCCACTACCATAACCACCGACGAATACAAATCTTGTTTTCGGTGCATTTTGCAATACGATCGGAATTGCTCGAAATAATTCATGAATTCCTTTGCGGTCGACGAATCGCCCGCTGTAGAGCACGACAGGTGGTTCATTTCGTCTTTTTTTGCTAGCGGAATGTCTTGCTGTTGCAGAGTCATTAATGCCGTTACCAATCACCCGTATATTATCAACCGCTGCCGGACAACATTCGAGCAGCAGAGATTTTTCGTCTTGTGTCAGGGCCAAAACACGGTCTGCCCCCGCGATCAATTCCTGCTGGGTGTACCAGAGGTTAAGAATTTCAGGCGGCTCATTTCCGAATTCATATTCGGCCAAATTAAGAGAGTGAACGGTATAGATGACAGGAGTACCGGTCGCTTGCTTAATTGCTCTCGCTACCGGCCATAATTCAACCGGATGAATATGTACAATATCAGGCTTACGGTCGCGAGCGAGCTTGATTGCAGCTTCGGCAGCGTCGACATGCAAAACTCGAAAGATGTTAACAGGCGGCCTGTGACTTAATGATGCTCCGTCCGTGCACACTGTTACCGTCCATGACGGGGCCAAGTTGCCGTAGGACAATTGCCCTTCCTGCCGCACGAATAGCACATCTACTTCGATACCAGCTTGCGCCGAGGCTACGGTCAATCCGCCGACAACCGTACCAAGCCCACCCCATACTACGGGCGGATATTCCGACGTAAGATGAAGAACGCGCATACCTTCTCTATCCGAACAATATGCGGCTCAAGCATCAAAGCGCTTTGATCTGGATTTTGCGGAATGCCACCCGCCCAGTATGATTTTGCAGGCCGATAAAACTGGGCTTGTTTTGCGTGCTCGGCTGCCCCCGGTTTGGGTCAGGGTTGTCGTACTCTGTGATTTTTACCCCGTTAAGTAACACAATGTAGTGCTGTCCCTGGACATGGATCTCGAATTCATTCCATTCGCCCACTGGTTTCACCGGGAGGTTGCCTGGATCGCTTGGCGCGGCAAAGCCGTAGATTGCTCCAGTCTTGCGCAGAGGTGAACCATCGGGGCGGGCGAGCTGATCGATCTGGATCTCGAAACCAAAGTCAACTGCGACATAGGCAGTGTTGTTGTAACCTTTGCTGTCAGGGTGTGGAAAGCGGATGAATATTCCAGAATTGTCATCCTCGCGCCAGCGCAACCATTCCAGTTTAAGCACGAAATCCTGAGGAGTGGGATCAGTGTGCCAGAACATACCGAGATCATTGCCGGGTACAGACTCCAAAGCGCGATTCACCACAAGGCGTCCGCCCGGAAAATTGTTAACTTGATTCTTGATGGTCGTCAGACGCCATTTACTCACGTCGGCGCCATCGAAAAGCAGGGTAAATCCGGCATCAGCTTTAAATGGCGGGACAGTAAGGTGGTCTGCCAGGCGGCGTGCCAGCGCGACCCCAGTTAACATGGGATTGGGTGATCCGACGGTGGGAAACAGGGCAGGTCCGGCGACATAAGCATTTTCGACAAAGTGGAAACGGGCATCGGGATTCGTAACGGAAGTGTTCGAGTCCTTGCCCATACAGAGCGGTCCTGCCTCATGGTGAGTGGTGCCCATGCCATCCCGGCGCCCTCCTTGCCAAACGGGTGTATAGGGCAGGATCTGGCTCAAGTCCGTCGCTGGTGTGACGGGCTGGGGGCTATCAGGCGCAGTGAAGATCATGAAGTTGTTCCCGCCGGCAAACACTTTCGCGACATCGTCGGAAGCCTTATCCATCGCATCCCAAAGTTCGAAGTCCTTAGCATTGAGATTGTAGGTGACCATCGCGCGCGGCATGCCGACTTCATCGGTTTCATCATTTTTCAGGGTGATATTACTGCCCGGATTTTGCCCCTGGGTTTCCCCAATACCTCGAATGGTGATGACGATCGTATTGTCGTTTACCTCCTGCAGCGGGATGATGCTGTCGAGGTCGGGAATTTTTTTGAAGAGTTCTGCCTCGGAGTCCGAACTAAGTTTGTCGAGCCCGGCCGCGGTGATTTGCAAGTGGAAATGGCCCTTTGAGCCATCGGGAAAGGTATGGCTGCCCTTAACAAACAAGGCGGATGCCTGCAGCGCTTTTACAGTTGGATCGAGGCTGGACAAAGAGGTACGGGGAATACTGATAGTGATGTTGGAGCGCAGGTGCGCCATCAGGTTTGTTCCAATCCTGTCGTAATTCTTGATCCCCTGGAAGGAGAGCAATGCAAGGCGGGCGCTTTCGATCGTGCCCAGCGCGATGATGACGTTGGCGTTGTCCGGCACCGGAACTGTTACACGCTGCTTTTGCACGTTAGAGCCATCGCCACAGATGGGAAGGCTCGTTTCACATTCTACGCCCGTCACTCGGCCAAGTCCGTTCTGGACACTTGTTACAAGCCGGATTACCCGGCAATGCGGCACCACCATAAGCCGCTTCTTCACATCATCCGGATACCCCACCGCATGTGTTGATTCGGTGGAGGCTTCACGGGAGGCCTTGATGATCAGCGGCATCGAACTGAACTTGTTGAAGGGAAACAACCCGGAGCCCTCCCGGCTCTTGACTGTCAAGGGAGCCTCCAGCTTGAATTGCTCTTTCAAGGCCGCAGGAAGGCCCGGCGGCAAATCCAGGTGCAAAGGGAGTTTCGCCAGCTTAATGGCGCTGGGGACTTTATTAGCCTTGATCCCGTCAAACAATTGCTTGCGCAATGCATCGTGCATCGGGCCCATGATGAAGTCATTCGTCTGATCGGTGCCCGTCTGTTGGGCGGCTTCGGAAAAGTACTTTTGGTTCAATTCGGTCACCACATTGTCGGGCCACCGGTCCCGCGGCATTTCTGTATCAGTAGGAGTATCCAATAACTGCGGAGACCAGCCGCCAAAATAGAGCGAGCGTCCTCCGGTGCAATAGGCCAAGCCCGGGAAGCCCTGTGGTACGTTACTGCGCCATGGCAGCCCCCAGACCTCGTTGCGAAGCTCGAAGGGGTCGTTTTCAGTGGGTGGTGGCACCCCGAGACCAATAGGCGGATAATTTTGCACGTGCTCAGTTAGCAATAGAGAGCCGGCGTCTAACACAAGGACACGGTGACTATGAGTATGATCACTCGAAAATAAATGCTGTGCAAACACAGGGCCAAAGCTACCGCCGCCGATTACAATTACATCAAATTGCCGCGCATCGCTGGTTGGGGAACCATCCGGCCGCTGACCATTCTTATTAGTGCTGTTGAGTGCTTCATCCATTCCATTGTTGATGTAGCGGCCCAGCACATCTTTGGTAAAGTCCGTAGTCTGGGGTTTACCAGTAGTCATATTGAAGTCTCCTTGTTTAGATTAGGGGTATTGCGGCGACGTAGGTTTATAGCAGGCGGCAATTTGCGACTGCGCGTTCCTACTGCTCGGGTAGCGGGGTATGTTTATTTATAGTTCGTACCTGGGCAGATTTCAAATATGGATGGCATGGGTAAACGGTACCTAAACTCGGAGGGGAAGTCGTAAAAGAACGGTAATATTTTGGTTAAGATTGTAAAAAAATGGTTATGTATTGGTTAAATTTGGCCTGGCAGTCTGTCGGACTTAGCCTTTGTCGTACGAGATAATTACGATCATTTAACACATTGCTGCCTGTCACGAACCATTTTCGCCCGATTGACCGTAAGACTGCGTATCTTTTGCCGCCGTCAGTTGAGGAATGGCTGCCGGAGGATCACCTGGCGCGATTTATTGTCGAGGTGGTGGATGGGCTGGGCATAAGCTGGCTGGAGCAGGCCTAAGGAGCTGGGGCAGCGCGGCATACCATCCGGCATTGCTGCTGTGCTTGCTGGTTTATTGCTACGCCACGGGTGTATTTTCCAGCCGCAAGATTGAGCGAGCGACGTTTGATTCGGTGGCGTTCCGGTTCATTGCGGCGGGCAGCTACCCGGTTCATGACACCTTAGCCACGTTCCGGCGGCGCTTTCTGGACGAACTGACGGGCATCTTTGTGCAGGTGCTGGAACTGGCGCAGGAGATGAGCCTGTTGAAGCTGGGCCAACGGTTCCACCTCTGGATCGGCGGTATTATGGGCGTCGGTACCGTACGGCAACGCCAACTCGGAAATCACCGACGGCCGCCTGCTTGCCTACGACCCGGAAAATTTTGTTGCCCGCGCCGATGGCTCACTTCGCATCCCAGAAGCTGTGGGATAGCCAGGATTGGGCGCTGACCTATGTATTCAACAAGTTCTTGCCTCCAACTCCGGCCAATGGCAAAGTCTATCTAGCCAATTATGCGGGTGGAGTGGATGTTTATGGCCCTTGAAAAAGAATTGTTCACCATTACGTGGATGGCGGCAGTGAAAGGCTTGTCAGGTTCTTGCTGACGTCGTTCACCTGATTATTCCCGTTTCTCGCCTTCTAGACATATCCGCTCTCCAGGCAGGTTGTGTATCAGCCCGAAAGGCATCCGTAAATTCGACGATATTCCGTGCTCCATGATTAATCGCTAACTCTTTTGCCGGAATAACATCGACGTTATCTGCTTGTCTTCGCATGCCTGTTAAAATCGGGCAAATGCATCCTCTTCCCTATTGGCGCCTTTCCGGCTTTTACTTCTTTCATTTCGCTTTCATTGGCGCGTTTGCCCCGTACTGGGGTCTTTATCTCAAATCCCTCTCCTTCAGCGCGTTCCAGATAGGCATACTGATGTCTCTTTTGCATGTGACCCGTATTTTTGCCCCGGCTGCATGGGGCTGGCTGGCCGACCATATCGGCAAGCGGGTTGTGATCGTGCAGGTGGCTGCAGCAGCGGGTTTAATCAGCTATTGCGGGGTATTTTTTGGGGAATCGTTCGCCTGGCTGTTCATTATCATGGCGCTCTTGAGTTTTTTCTGGAGCGCATCGCTGCCATTGATCGAAGCCACCACACTTTCCTATCTTGGCGAAGGCACCGCGCGGTACGGGCGTATTCGGGTTTGGGGTTCGGTAGGGTTCATCTTTGCGGTAACCGGAATCGGCTACATGCTCGATGCACTTGATATCGCTGCGCTGTTATGGGCTGTACTCGGATTCAAGCTGGGCATTGTTATCTTTTCGCGTCAGATACCGGAAGCTGAGATTATGATTCACTCGACCGATAGTGTATCTGTGCGGCAAATCTTCAGGCGTCCGGAGGTAGTGGTCTTTTTCACTGCCTGCATGCTGATGGCGCTGGCTCACGGGCCTTATTACACGTTTTACTCGATCTACCTCGTGGACCATGGCTATAGCAAGAGCGTCATTGGCTGGCTATGGGCTACAGGCGTGGCATGTGAAATCGGCGTGTTTTTCCTGATGCCACAGCTCATGCACCGTTTCCGCCTCAAGGAAATCATGGTTTTCAGTTTCGGTTGTGCCGTAGCGCGTTTTCTGATGATAGGCTGGGGTGTGGAATGGCCCCCCGTCGTTTTGGCGGCGCAGGTTCTTCACGCCGCAACCTATGGCGCTCATCACGCAACCGCCATGCTTCTCGTTCATCATTACTTCCGCGGTCGTAATCAGGCGAAAGGGCAAGCGCTTTACACCGGTCTTACATTTGGCCTTGGCGGTACGCTGGGTGGGTTATTCAGCGGTTATGCCTGGGAACCGCTGGGGCCGGGGCTCACGTTTACCGCAAGCGCCGCCGCGGTTTTGCTGGGATTGGTACTGGTGAACTGGAAGATGCATGCCGATCATAAAAATGAAAGCGCGGCGATAGGTTACTGATCTGTTAATTTGTTTATTGACGGGTTGTTATGGGATAATTTCGGATTGGAAAATTTTTCATGATGCAGACCTTATACGACAAGCTCTGGCAAAGCCACGTGGTTTACGAGGAATCCGATAAGCCGGATAAGCCTGACGAACATCATAAACACAGCGATACCGTATTGCTTTATATCGACCGCCATCTGGTGCATGAAGTCACCAGTCCGCAAGCGTTCGAAGGGTTGAAGCTGGCCGGGCGCAAACCCTGGCGGAGAAATTCCATTCTTGCCGTAGCTGACCATAACGTGCCTACCACCGGGCGCAGCCATGGCATCAGCGATCCCATATCGCGTGTTCAGGTGGAGACGCTCGACCAGAACTGTGAAGAACTGAATATTACCGAGTTCAGGATGAACGACATCCGCCAGGGTATCGTTCACGTAATCGGACCGGAGCAGGGCGCCACGCTTCCCGGCATGACAGTCGTATGCGGCGATTCGCATACCAGCACCCACGGTGCCTTCGGCTGCCTGGCATTTGGCATAGGCACTTCTGAAGTGGAACACGTGCTGGCGACGCAATGCCTGGTGACAAAAAAATCCAGGACCATGAAGGTCTCGATCGAAGGCGAACTGGGTCATGGCGTCACGGCCAAGGACATTGCACTTGCCATTGTTGGTGAAATCGGTACCGCAGGAGGCACAGGCTACGCTGTCGAATTTGCTGGCAGCGCCATACGCGCGCTTTCCATGGAAGGACGGATGACGCTTTGCAATATGGCTATTGAGGCAGGCGCCCGTGCCGGAATGATAGCGGTGGATGAGATCACGATCGAATACCTCCGGGGGCGGCCTTTCGCGCCAAAAGGCGATTTATGGGAACAGGCGATTGCCTACTGGCGCACGCTTAAAAGCGATGAGGGCGCGGGCTTCGATAAAGTGGTGGCGCTGGACGCGGCACAGATCAAGCCCCAGGTAACGTGGGGAACATCTCCGGAAATGGTTACGACCATAGACGGCAGGGTGCCCGACCCATCCCGGATTGATGATTTGGTGAAACGCCACGATATGGAGCATGCCTTGAAGTATATGGGGCTTGCACCCAATACGCCCATCAGTGAAATTCGTCCCGACAAGATATTCATCGGTTCCTGTACGAATGCGCGCATTGAAGATTTGCGGGCCGCGGCCGCGGTAGTCAAGGGCCGGCGTATTGCCGGCAGCATCAAACTGGCCATGGTCGTGCCAGGCTCTGGCCTGGTCAAGCAACAGGCAGAACAGGAAGGTCTCGACAAGGTATTTCGTGATGCGGGGTTCGAATGGCGTGAACCCGGATGCTCGATGTGTCTTGCAATGAATGACGACCGGCTTGCGCCCGGTGAACGTTGCGCTTCGACTTCCAATCGTAATTTTGAAGGAAGGCAGGGCCCGGGGGGACGAACCCATCTGGTAAGCCCGGCAATGGCCGCGGCCGCCGCGGTAGCGGGTCATTTTGTTGATGTGCGG
>DATJHX010000235.1:0-18058 GCA_035493655.1 Nitrosospira sp. | reverse complement strand
CACGCTCCATATGTGGACCCAGATTGTGGGCAAGATTCGGCTGGAACTTTCTCCAAATGTAAATCACTGGTGGGGTTGCACTCTCTATGTCAACACCCGCGGCCTTACCACTTCTCCCATTCCCTATGGAATATTTACTTTTTCCATCCACTTCGACTTTATTGCGCATGCACTGCGCATTTTCACTTCGGAAGGTATCGAGCATTCATTCCCTCTGCAACCCATGTCCGTCGCTGACTTCTACGGCAAGATCACGGAAGTGCTTCACGAACTGAGTATCGAGGTCAAGATATTTCCGCGGCCGGTTGAGGTGGAAGTGGCCATACCTTTCGAGAAAGATGAGCAGCATTCAAGCTATGACGCGCAGGCGGTCACTCGTTTCTGGCACGCCCTCGTGCAGGCTGATCGCATTTTTAAGGAATTCCGCGCCCGCTTCATCGGCAAGGTAAGCCCCGTACACTTCTTTTGGGGCTCGTTCGACTTGGCTGTAACCCGGTTTTCCGGTCGAACCGCGCCTACGCATCCCGGCGGCGCTCCGAATGTCGCCGCCCGGGTAACGGAGGAAGCGTATTCGCACGAGGTGTCGAGCGCGGGCTTCTGGCCGGGGACAGGCCTTGGTGAAGCCGCTTTCTATGCTTATGCCTATCCAACTCCCGAAGGCTTCAACAAATATCCGGTTCAGCCACAGGCCGCGTATTTCCATGATAAGCTGGGAGAGTTCCTTCTGCCTTATGATGCCGTGCGAACAGCCAAAAATTCTGACGAAGCACTACTGTCATTTCTCCAGTCTACTTATGACGCAGCCGCCGCCTTGGCAAAATGGGATCGGCTTGCGCTGGAGCGCAGCATTTCACACGGATGATCTGCTCGGGCCGAAAGCCGCGAAGATCGGGCATGCAGAAATCCCGTGTGGCCATGCGTATCATAATGCAGACGACTGCGGCAAAGAACGCGGTTTCATAATCTCCATTCCTCAGGCAGTTCGTCCAACAGAGCGCTTCGTATACCGGCACTGAACCTATGTACAATGAAGCCAAAGCCCAGCTCTGTACTGTCCGCGACCTGCTCCGCTTCGCGGTAAGCCGCTTTAATGAGTCAGGACTTTTTTTTGGTCATGGCTCTGCCTCAGCCTACGATGAAGCTGTGTATCTCATCCTGCATACTTTGCACCTTCCGCTCGATCGGCTGGAGCCCTTTTTAGATGCGCGCCTCACCACTGCCGAACTTGAACAGGTGCTTGGCGTAATTGAGCGCCGGGCGACCGAGAAAATTCCTGCAGCATACCTTACCAGGGAAGCCTGGCTGGGGGATTTCAGCTTTTATGTGGACGAGCGCGTGATCGTGCCGCGTTCGTTCATTGCCGAACTGTTGCGGGAACAACTTTCTCCATTGATAGAAGAGCCGGATGACATTCGTTCAGCGCTTGATCTCTGTACTGGCTCTGGCTGCCTGGCAATACTGCTCGCTCATGCTTTTCAAAATGCAGCAATAGATGCCACGGATATCTCCCGGGAAGCGCTTCAGGTCGCGCAAAAAAACATCACGGACTACAACCTGGAGCACAAGATCAATCTCATCCAGTCGGATCTATTTGCTGGATTGCCAGGGCGACGCTACGACCTTATTGTCAGCAATCCGCCTTATGTCGACGCTGAATCGATGGCGGCGCTTCCGGAGGAGTATCGCCATGAACCGCGCAATGCCCTCGCGGCAGGGGAAGATGGGCTGGACGCGATCCGCGCCATACTCCGCGATGCGCCATCCCACCTGACCGAAAATGGGCTATTGATCGTTGAGGTTGGCCATAATCGGGAAGCCCTGGAGCAAGCTTTTCCGCAAATTCCTTTCACCTGGCTTGAAACCAGTGCGGGGGACGAGTTTGTATTTTTGCTGGCGCTTGATCAGCTTCCAAACGCTCTCCTTCCCTCTCCTCATTCCTCTCCCGCGAGCGGGCGAGGAAGCTGAATGGTGTGACTCTTATATGGACAGGAGAGGGAGTTGAACGCCTGTCCAGCACTTACGTCCCCTCTCCCTACTTGGGAGAGGGGGCCAATCTTTATTCAAGCCCTTATTCCATCGGATTGAGAAGCAACCAGTTCCAGCAATCGCCTGGTCTCCGCCTCGTCCAATTCCATGGATTTTCCGCGTTTCAAACGCGGTGGCAGATTTATAGGACCGAAGCGGACACGCATCAGGCGGCTCACCGTCAACCCGATTACTTCAAACATGCGGCGCACTTCGCGATTCCTCCCCTCCTTCAATATCACCCGATACCAGTGATTCGAACCTTCGCCCCCCTGATCCGACAGATAATCGAATTTTGCCGGTCCGTCCTCCAATTTAACCTCGGTCGTCAATGCATTCACCTGCTCCGGAGTCAAGCGCCCGATAATCCGCACGGCATACTCGCGCTCGATCTCAAAACGCGGATGGGTTAGCCGATTAGCCAATTGCCCATCAGTAGTGAAAATCAGGAGACCGCTGGTGTTGTAATCAAGCCTGCCGACAGATACCCATTTCGATGATCGCAATTGAGGAAGTTTGTCGAATACGGAGGGACGGCTTTCAGGATCGTCGCGGCTGACGATTTCCCCCTCCGGTTTGTGATAAAGCAGAACTCGCGGCAAGCGTTCCCCGAATTTAAGATGTACAACGTGCTTCTTTACACGTACTACATCCGTCGACCCCACCCGATCGCCGATTTGTGCCACTTTCCCATTAATAGTCGCTTGGCCCGCGGCAATGAGCTCCTCCATTTCCCGCCGGGAACCCAACCCTGCCTGCGCCAGCAGCTTATGCAATTTTTGCGTTGCGGCCGACGTCGAGCGAGAGTTCGCATCAATGCGTATTTCTCCCGAATCTGATCTATCCCCCCGCGATCCTTGCGCCTTGGATACCGGGGCTGATAGCGGTAGGGAACGCGAGATGAGTCGAGTCCTTGACAACCGCGAAGGTTGCCGTTGGGTTGGCCGTTTGGGAAGTTTCGTCAAGGCTGCTCTCACTGTATTTTCGGTTTACCCTTTAAACCTAAATCTCCCTGCGCTCAATCACTGCTTGCGCTAAGGTGCCACTATCCACATGTTCCAGCTCACCGCCCACGGGCAAGCCGCGTGCAATCCGCGTAACTTTCAAACCCTTGCCGTGCAGCAATTCACTAATGTAGTGTGCGGTCGCCTCGCCTTCCACAGTGAAGTTCGTGGCGAGCACAACCTCCCTTACCACGCCATCCTGAGTTCGCTTCAGCAACCGATCAAGATGAATTTCCCGGGGACCGATGCCATCAAGGGGCGAGAGCCTGCCCATCAGTACGAAATACAGGCCTTTGAAACATTGTGCCTGTTCCATCATCAACAAGTCCGCGGGCATTTCGACCACGCATAGAGATGCTGCATCGCGTCGAGGCGATTTGCATAATTCGCACACGACTTCTTCAGTAAAATTGTTGCATTTCTCGCAATGCCTGACATGTTGCAGCGCATAGCCAAGCGAACTGGCAAGCCGCTGTGCGCCTTCATGATCGCGCTGTAACAGGTGGTAAGCCATGCGCTGCGCCGATCTGGGGCCCACGCCGGGCAGGCAGCGCAAGGCGTTGATCAAGTCATCGAGACTGCGGGGTGTTTTCATTTAAAGGAAGAGGTCAGAAACACCGAGACCGGTATTGCAACAGTTTTTGGTTCAGCATAAGGAGCCACCCCGACATTTCCACCTTCGGCTCCTCTGTATTCGCTTGTTGATTAAACCCAGATAATCCGTCAGGCGGCTCTCCAAGCCTACGCGAGTGCTGGCGGTCAGTTTGCGGCCATTTTCGCCGCTTGCTCAGCATCCATAGACCAGGCTATGGACTTCTCCCAACCGACAAAACTGTCTCGTAACCTGCCTCGTCATCATCTCGCGTCCTAATGGATTATCTGGGTTAAAACGGCAATTTCATTCCTGGCGGCAAACTCAGTCCTGAAGTGAAGCCGGCCATTTTTTCCTGTGTGGTAGATTCCACCCGGCGTACTGCGTCATTTACTGCTGCAGCAATCAGATCTTCCAGCATTTCCTTATCATCGCCGATGAGACTGCTATCGATACTGACGCGCTTCACGTCGTAGCGACAGGTCATGACTACCTTGACCATTCCGGCGCCCGATTGACCTTCAACTTCTATTGATGCCAGCTTTTCCTGCATGGCTTTCATGTTCTCCTGCATTTGCTGAGCCTGTTTCATCAGATTGCCCAACCCACCTTTCATCATTTTTACCTCCGCTATTGAATGGGTTTGATCGAGGAAACGATCAATTTCGCGTCAAAATTTTCCACCAGTTCCCGCACAAATGGGTCCGATTCAATCGCGGCGATTGCCTGCGATTGCCTGGTCTGCTTTTCGCGATTCTCCAGCTCCGCAGGGGTTAAACCAGTAATAACCCCAACCGAAAACTTGAGCCGCACCGGTTTGCCCAAGTGTTCCCTTAAGGCGGCCTGTAGTCTGTCCTGGTAGGATTTATCCAGCAAGTGCCGATGAGTCTCCGGTACACACAACTCTATTTCATCCGGTGTAAAGTATTTTACTTCGCAATGCTGAGCGAGCATTTTGGGCATCCCGCTTAGCTTCAACCGGCTTACCGTGGTTATCCAGTCTTCACTAAACGAGGATGTGATGGCGCCAAGCTTCTGTGCCTGCGTCTGCGCTGTCGCGGAAAGACCCCCTGAAACCTCTGCCGTATTCCTGATCTCGGCCGTCTTCACTTCCATTTTTGGTGCAGCTTTAATATTCTTCGCTGCCGGCGCTGCCCTGGTAGCTGAGGAAGTACCACGTGCTTCTGGGAGACCGGGCGCCGGCGTTGCCAATGGCGAAGATGCATCCTCCGGCATGAACGCCAGCATCCGCATCAGTGTCATTGTGAAACCTGCATATTCGTCCGGCGCCCGGCTCAAGTCGTCACGGCCCTGAATGGCTATCTGATAAAACAGTTGAACCTCGTCCGGCCCAAAGGCTTGGGCGAGCGCCACGATTCGTTCACGCTCGGGCGCATCCTCGCCTATAGCCGACGGTACAATTTGTGTCAGAGCGAGGCGATGCAGCAATCTGGCCAGATCCTGCAGCGCGGCATCCAGCGATAAGCTGCGGGCCTCCATCTCGTCCGCTATTACCAGCATCCGGGCCCCATCTTTTTGCGCCAATGTCTCGAGCAGCTCATAAAGATAATCCTGGTCAATAGCGCCGAGCATGTTGCGTACCCCAGCCTCTTCGATTCTGCCCTCACCAAAAGCAATCGCCTGATCCAGCATGCTCAGCGCGTCACGCATACTCCCCTGCGCTGATTGGGCCAGCAGCTGTAATGATGCACCATCGTGGCTTATATGCTCCTGTTCAAGCACATGCTTGAGATGCGTAGCGATGAGTGGAACAGGAATCTGCTTCAGATTGAATTGCAGGCAGCGAGACAGAACGGTGGCCGGGATTTTCTGCGGGTCGGTGGTCGCAAGCACGAACTTGACGTGTTCTGGCGGCTCTTCCAGGGTTTTCAACATGGCGTTGAATGCAGATTTGGAGAGCATGTGCACTTCATCGATGATGTACACCTTGTAGCGGGCGACAGTGGGCGCGTAAACAGCGTTCTCCAGTAGTTCGCGCATCTTATCCACCTGCGTATTGGAAGCCGCATCCATCTCGATCAGGTCGACGAAACGCCCGCTGTCAATCTCGGTACAGGCCGAGCATACCCCACAGGGGATCGATGTCACACCTGTCTGGCAGTTGAGCGCTTTGGCCAAAATGCGAGCGATGGTCGTCTTTCCCACGCCGCGGGTGCCCGTAAACAGATAAGCATGATGCAAGCGCTTTTGTTCAAGCGCATTGGTAAGCGCCCTGACCACATGATCCTGTCCGGTCAGTTCCGCAAAGTTCTTTGGCCGCCATTTGCGGGCGAGAACCTGAGTCTGGGGCACAATATTGGATGGATTAAGAGATGGGTTATTCAGGCTGAATGGGATGGTTGAAGAAGACAGATTGTCTCACTTCAACCACTGGTGGAGCAAAAACGGCTGTTACCGAGTGCGATGATCACCTGCGCAGACAAGAATGGGGTGGCGAGCCTGATCCCCGGCACTTGCAGAAAATAGCTGTGGCTGCTTCCTTCCGGACCTGACCAGGTTCACTACTATGCAATGCGGGGAGGCCCGCCATAAAAGTTAAAAATCAATAGCTGGAAAACCGGAGCCGACTTTCACTCCACAATTATAGGTATTGTGCCCGGAGTCGAAGCTTGCGTCTACCCCAGACTCGGGTAAAGGGTTGTAAAGAGGTAAGGGGAAGGTAAGGGAACTAACTATATATAGGGAAGACGAGGGGAAAGTAAAGGGAAAACACCGAGGGAAAATATCGTACTCGGGCTTCTAGTCGCAAGGATTGAAGAGCGCCGGCCGCTAAGGATTGAAGATCGCTATGCTATTGAAAACCGTGCAGACGGCGATCCATCCATCACCACTGTCGCCCCATGCCGTATTGGGCATATTGTGAGTGCAGGTAATGCTCTGTGGTTGCGGGGGCAGGATTTGAACCTACGACCTTCGGGTTATGAGCCCGACGAGCTGCCAGACTGCTCCACCCCGCGCCTGAGAATATAGGGCATAATTATAACAAGGTCAATCGATCGAGGTCAATTCTTTTGGGAACTGGAACAGGATGGGGGGCTTGAGTGCGGGATGATAGCGCTCATTGTTTGCATGGTCAAACGATCAGCCTCTTCATCCGGATTTCTTTTTGTTTGAGGTTCATTCTGTTTCTTATGAGAGTTAGCGCACAGAGCGTCTTTGGAAGAAACGGCAATATTAACGGTTGCAAAACCTGGATAAGTAAGCGGCCTCCCAAAGGGCTTGGCGAAGAGTGCTTAACTTGAATGAATAACCGAATAATTTGCCGCATTTATTGAATTTAACGCTCAATGGCGGCCTCTGCAGGGGGAGATCGCTTGCCTAAGAAACTGCGCGAGAACGGAGAGAGAAATTGTTGTCACTTAAAGTGACAATACTGAATAGCGTTTCATAACTGCGAATTTCTCGTCGTGGACGGCTCCGTCAAGCTCCGAACGTTGTGATTTAAAGCAGTATCTGCTACGCCTGGAGATTGAGAAATTTGAGATGTCACATGGGTTAAAAGGGTTAAAACTTCGGTCAGGTGGGTTAAAACTTCGGTAAAAGTATATTGATGGATCCGTTGCATGATCAGTGAAGCCGAGATTCACGCCGCAAAAATCCTGATTGTTGATGATCAGGAAATAAATATTGATTTGCTGGAGCACATGCTTGCCGCGGCGAAATATACATCGATTGCTTCGACAACAGATCCGTATAAAGTTTCCGAGTTGCACCGCCGGAACCATTACGACCTGATTCTGCTCGATCTAAAAATGGCCGGCATGGACGGGTTTCAGGTGCTGGAGGCCCTGAAGGAAATTGAAACCGATAGCTATCTCCCCGTACTGGTGGTTACCGCAAATCCTGACTGCAAGCTGCGGGCGCTTCAATCCGGCGCCAAAGATTTCATCAGTAAACCGTTTGATATGGCGGAGGTGCTCGCACGAGTTCGCAATCTTTTGGAGGTCCGCCTGTTGCACCAACGGGCGCGCAGTTATGCCAGGACCCAGGAATTCAGGGCGCTGCATGACCCATTGACCGGGCTGGCCAATCGCAGGCTCCTCCTCGAAAGAGTGTCGCAGGCTATCATTCACGCAAAGAGAAATAGTGGCATTATGGCTGTCGTATATCTGGATCTGGATGGGTTCCGGGAAATCAACAATAAGATGGGGCACGAAGCAGGCGATCTGCTTCTTAAGCTGGTTGCCGCACGCCTGGTGGCCGTGGTGCGGCAGGAGGATACGGTGGCACGCCTGGGGGGTGATGAATTTGTGATCGCAATGCCGCATGTTAACAGTGTCGAGGGCGTAGCGCTGGCAACAGATAAAGTCATCAAGGCGCTGTCACAACTTTATAAGATACAGGGCAGCGACGTGAGTGTGACTGCCAGCGCTGGGGTCGGTCTTTATCCTGTTCATGGCAAGGATGTAAAAACGCTTCTAAAGAATGCGGATATCGCCCTTCTGGAAGCCAAAAATGCCAACAAGAATACTTACCGGTTCTCAATGCGAGCCAATGCATAAGGTATTCGTTCCCGGTTGGGGGAACGCATTGGGGCTTATCACCATCCCGGATTTGAGAAAACTTGAACCGAAGCAACCGCATCGTGTTCGCGGATTCGTTTTTTTGTATCCATAAAAATAACGCAAAAATGACTAGTATAATAAATAACCACTTTCGCATATCATCTATAAAATTTGTGTTGAAATTATCATGCAACAGACAAGGCAAGAAATAAATGATTAGTAAACCCGACATTCTTAAAGCCAAAATCCTGATTGTGGATGATCAGGATGCCAATGTCCGCCTGCTGGAACAGATGCTCAGCGATGGCGGCTACGCTTGCGTAGCCTCGACAATGAATCCCCGCGAGGTTTGCGACCTCTACCGTGAAAACCGCTATGATCTGATTCTGCTCGATCTACAAATGCCTGGGATGGATGGGTTCCAGGTGCTGCAGGGGCTGAAAGAAATCGAAACGCACGGCTATTTGCCTGTGCTTGTGATTACCGCCCAGCCAGGCCATAAGCTGCGCGCACTACAGGCGGGCGCGAAGGATTTTGTCAGCAAACCGTTCGATCTGGTCGAAGTTCAGACACGCATATACAACATGCTGGAGGTGCGCCTGTTGTATAAAAAACTCCAGAATTATAATAAGAAGCTGGAACAAACCGTGGCGGAGCGAACCGCTGAACTGAGCGAGAGTGAAGCACGCTTTCGGCGCCTGACTGAATTGGCTTCCGACTGGTACTGGGAACAGGATGAAAAAGGACATTTCACCAAGGTTTATGGACCGGTTCTCGAGATGCTCGGGATTACTGTCGATAACCTGATGGGGGAGCCGAAAGGAAATAAAGGAACACATTGGAACGAGGCTGAGTATTCAGCATTCAAGTCGAACATTGCATCACGGCGACCCTTTCTTGATTTCATCTACAGCCGGACCAAGTCCGATGGCTCCCAGCAATATTTGATGGTTAGCGGCGAGCCGATGTTCGATTCATCCGGCCGCTTTACTGGCTATCGCGGCATTGGCAAGGATGTTACCGATAGCATGCGTCTGAAAGAAAACGTATAGTCTGGTTCCAGATAGAATTTAACAACCGCCTCTTCATCTCGTACATATCAGTTGAGCGCGGCACTTTCCTAAAAATTTACGAGCCGCTTCGGCGCTATCTCACCCCGGGCTGTGATCTCTCCCAGCCCCAGGAAGCACTTTTCCTGATTGTATAGCCGCACCTTTTCGCCTTCCATCAGGCTGCGCTCGGAGGTGTAATTTTCCACTGTTCGACCCTGGCGCAATGATGCTGCTGCCGAAGTATCCAGTATGGCGCGGGGCAGATGGTGAACAAGACTATCGGCTGAGAGAAGGCACTGATCACGCTGAACCAAGGACATACTTTCGATCGTTTCTAATGTATGGGCCTGGGCCAGATCGAAATCGTCAAGAGCGATACGCCGCAAATTGGTGAGATAGGCTCCTCCCCATCCCAGCGCCTTGCCGATATCTTCAGCCAATGTACGAACGTACGTGCCGGTACCGCACCTGACCATGAGGCGAAGCTCATCATTTGTCGCGGCTTGCAGATGTAAATCGTGAATGAAAACCTGGCGTGGCCGCCGTTCGACTACGACGCCTTCCCGCGCGTAACGGTACAAGGGCTTCCCATGATATTTCAAGGCACTATACATAGGCGGCTGCTGCATGATTGTCCCGATAAAACTTTGCAGTACCAACGTGATTTGAGGCAAGGCCAGTTTCAAATTCTGGGATTCCCTGTCAGGCGTTGTTAAAGCAGGTGAAATTTCACCTTCGGCGTCTCCTGTTGTGCTGACATAGCCCAGCCTCAACGTTGCGTCATAGGTCTTATTTGCACCCAGCAATACGGATGAGAATTTCGTGGCTTCTCCGAGGCAAATCGGCAATAATCCCGTTGCCATTGGATCAAGCGTGCCGGTATGGCCGGCCTTGCTCGCCGCAAACATGCGCTTGGCGATTTGAAGCGCCTGATTGGAAGAAACATTGGCAGGTTTATCAAGCAGCAGAACGCCGCTGATTTTGCGTCTGGAATGCCGGGCGCGTGAAACCTCCTGGGGATTAACGTTCAATTATGGCGGGATCAGACACTATCCGGCTTTTCGGGCTTGCTCTCCCGCGCCACGGCTTCATCTATCAGATGTGAGAGGCGCACACCACGCTCGACCGACTCATCATAGATGAAGTGGAGTTGGGGAATTACCCGGAGCTTCAACCGATGCGACAAATGGCTGCGTAAAAAGCCTGCGGCGTGCTCCAGTCCGTTGGCTGTCAAAAAATTATCGCTTTCGCTCCGCAAAGTCGTGTAAAAAACCTTGGCGTGAGCGTAGTCGTGGCTCACCTCGACGCCGGTCAAGGTGATCATGCCCACCCGCGGATCCTTCAGTTCGTTGAGAATTAAATCGGACAGCTCACGCTGAATCTGATCAGCGATGCGCAGCGTGCGGGAATAATCTTTAGGCATAAATACTCCGGCCCAGGCAAACCTGGACTACAGACTCACTACAGACTACGTGCGACTTCAACGATTTCATAGGTTTCGACCTGATCGCCCGTCTGGATATCATTGAAGTTTTTCAGCGACAGACCGCATTCGAAACCCGCCCTGACCTCTCTCACGTCGTCCTTGAAGCGCTTCAGGGAATCCAGTTCGCCAGTATGGATCAGTTGGCCGTTACGTATCAGTCGCACCAGCGAACTCCGTTTGATGACACCTTCCAATACATAACAGCCTGCTACCGCACCCACTTTGGAAATACGGAATACCTCGCGGATTTCGAGTAAACCGGTGATATTTTCCCTGCGATCAGGCGCCATCATTCCTGATAAGGCCGCCTTGATCTCATCCACCGCCTCATAAATAATGCTGTAGTAACGCACGTCCACGCCGGTCGAAGCGATCAGCTTGCGCGCGACCGTATCCGCACGGCTGTTGAAACCAATTACAACTGCCTTGGAAGCAAGGGCCAGATTGATGTCCGACTCGGTAATCGCGCCCACACCGCTATGGATGATATTGACCCTGACCTCGTCCGTGGAAAGCCTTTGCAGGGCATGCGTGAGTGCCTCATAGGAACCCTGCACGTCCGCCTTGATAATGAGCGGAAGCACCTTGACCTCGCCCTTCTGCTCAAATACGTTTTCCAGTTTAGCGGCCTGCTGCCTTGCCAGCTTGACGTCGCGGAATTTTCCCTGGCGAAACAGCGCAATCTCACGGGCTTTACGCTCATCGGTCAACGAGATGACTGCTTCCCCGGCTACAGGAACCTCGGATAAACCCTGAATTTCCACAGGTATGGAAGGCCCTGCCTGTTCCACCGGATTGGCATTTTCGTCGAGCATCGCCCTGACCCGCCCAAATACCGCGCCTGCCAGAACGATATCCCCACGCTTCAACGTGCCCGACTGCACCAGTATTGTTGCCACCGGTCCACGTCCCTTGTCCAGACGCGATTCAATAACAATGCCTCTTGCCGCAGCATCCCTGGCTGCGCGAAGCTCCAGTACCTCGGCCTGGAGCAACACACTTTCGAGAAGCTCATCGATTCCCTGGCCCGTCTTCGCAGAGACTTCAGCGAACATTGTATCGCCACCCCAGTCTTCCGGCACGACTTCATGAGCCACCAGCTCCTGCCTGATGCGCTCGGGGTTAGCCTCCGGTTTGTCGATTTTCGTTACCGCAACCACGATTGGCACCTTGGCAGCCTTGGCGTGGTGAATTGCTTCGACTGTCTGGGGCATGACGCCGTCGTCCGCGGCCACGACCAGTATAACGAGATCGGTGACCTTCGCCCCCCGGGCACGCATGGCGGTAAAGGCCTCATGACCGGGCGTATCGAGAAACGTAACCATGCCCCGATCCGTTTCCACATGATAGGCCCCGATATGCTGGGTAATACCCCCCGCTTCCCCGCTCGCGACCCGCGTACGGCGTATGTAATCCAGCAGGGAAGTTTTGCCGTGATCGACGTGTCCCATCACGGTCACAACTGGCGCACGCGGTTCTGTTTGGACTCCCGCTGCAGGCAGTTCAGTATCCGCCAGGAATGCTTCAGGACTATCCAGCGCCGCATACTTCGCAATATGACCCAGTTCTTCCACGACGATCATCGCGGTTTCCTGATCCAGCATCTGGTTGATCGTTACCATGTTCCCCATCTTCATCAGAGCCTTGATGACTTCCGCCGCCTTGATGGACATTTTCTGCGCCAAGGCTCCGACGGAAATGGTTTCGGGCACCATCACCTCATGCACCATAGGCTCGGTCGGCGCCGAAAAGCTATGAGCGCCCTGTTCCTCTGTGGCGCCTTTACTAAATTTATCCTTGCGCGCGCGCCAGCCTCTCCCGCCCGACAAATCTCCACGCGTTTTCAGCCCGCGTTTCTCAACTTTCTCATCTTTCCAGACCACCTGCTTGGCCTGTTTCTTCTTCTTTTCAGCCTTGGCGGCCTTGTCTTCCGGCTTGACTACAGGTTTATGTAAGGTGCCTTCAGTAGGAGCAGGTTGCGGCTGCGCTTCCTCGCCAGCCGCAACGGCGCCAGCTTGAACCGTGGCCGCGCCTTCGGCAGGCACAGCCGCAGGCGCCGGTGCAACGGCGGGCTCAGGCGTAACCGATGGCTCAGCGGCAGCCTCAGGTCCCCTGGCCTCAATTGCCGGAGGTTTCTGGCGCTGTTTCTTTTCCCTCAGTTCCGCGGTCTGCCGGGCGATCAGCTCAGCCTGCTTTCTTGCTTCCTCCTGACGCAACGCCAATTGCGCTGCATCGAGTACAGGTGCTGGAGTCGAGGGTGGCGCGGATGGCGCGGATGGCGCGGACACAATCGGTTCGACTTTTTTAAGCCCGGCTGATACCCTATCGCCCAAATCAATGACACGCTTTTTGCGAACCTCCACCTGGATACTGCGCGCTTTACCGGTGCTATCGGCTTTCTTGATTTCGGAAGTCTGTCGACGCGGTGGCAGCGAAATCTTGCTTTTTTCCTCTCTGGAACCGTGGATCCTGCGCAAATATTCGAGGAGCTGGGTTTTGTCGGTCTCGGTCAGACTATCTTTAGTCTGATGCTTGCTGACGCCGGCAGCCTTCAACTGCTCCAGCAGTACTGTTGGGAGCATTCCCAGTTCACTCGCAAATTGTTCTACACTCATTTGAGCCATTGATAACCTTCTATAACCTTCTATAACCTATGCCTGCTGTAGCTGTAATCAGGCAAACCACGGCGCCCGTGCCGCCATGATCAATTGCCTGGCTCGTTCGGTGTCCATCTCGACTATTTCCACCAGATCATCGACTGCCAGATCGGCAAGATCCTCTTGAGTATTTACTCCCTTTGCCGCCAATTCACGCGCAGTCTGGCTGTCCATCCCCTCCAGTGAGAGCAGGTCTTCCGCAATATTCTCCACTTTTTCTTCAGTGACGATTGCCTCGGTCAAGAGAGCGTTGCGCGCTCGAGTGCGAAGTTCGTTCACTGTCTGCTCATCAAATGCTTCAATTTCCAGCATTTCATTAAGGGGCACGTAGGCTACTTCTTCGAGAGTCGTAAATCCTTCCTGCACCAGGATATCCGCCACTTCCTCATCCACATCGAGTTTTTCCATGAAGAGCTGACGAAGAATGGAAAACTCCTCCTCATTTTTCGCCTGTGACTCCTCCATGGTCATGATGTTGAGCTCCCAACCGGTTAACTCCGAGGCTAACCGGACATTTTGCCCGCCGCGACCGATAGCCTGGGCAAGGTTATCCTCATCCACCACGATATCCATGCTATGTTTTTCCTCATCGACAAGGATGCTGCTGATTTCGGCAGGCGCCAGTGCATTGATTACGAATGTCGCGGGATCATCGGACCACAGAATGATGTCCACCCTCTCCCCGGCCAGTTCGCCAGTTACAGCCTGCACTCTTGAACCGCGCATACCTACACAGGTACCAATCGGATCAACGCGCGGATCGTTGGACTTGACCGCAATCTTGGCACGCGAGCCCGGATCTCTTGCAGCGATTCTGATTTCCAGCAAACCCTCCTCGATTTCCGGCACTTCCAGTTCGAACAGCTTCATCAGAAATTCCGGTGCAATCCGGGACAATACAAGCTGGGGTCCCCGGGCAGTACGATCAACCTTGTACAGATAAGCGCGCACGCGATCGCCGACGCGCAGATTCTCCTTGGGAATCATCTGATCGCGAGGCAATGCAGCCTCAACCCTGCCGGACTCGACGATAGCGTTGCCACGTTCCATGCGTTTGATGGTTCCAGTAACCATGAATTCCTTGCGTTCGAGGAAATCGTTCAGAATCTGCTCGCGCTCCGCATCGCGTATCTTCTGAAAAATCACCTGCTTCGCCGCCTGCGCTCCGATACGCCCAAACTCGACCGGCTCCAGCACTTCCTCGATGAACTCCTCGATCTTGATCTCGGAATTACGCTGCAATGCTTCGCTTAGCGCAATCTGGCGGGCAGGCTCCTCCACCGCGTCGTCGGCTACTACCTGCCAACGCCGCAAAGACTGATAATCACCCGTTTGAGGGTCAATTGACACGCGCACATCAGCGTCCTCATGAAAACGCTTTTTCGTAGCGGATGCCAATGCCGATTCCAACGCAATAAAAACAATGTCTTTCTCGACATTCTTCTCTCGCGCCAACGCATCCACCAACAGCAAAACCTCGCGGGTCATGTTACCTCCACCAATATTTCTCGATAGTTACACTCGGATAGTTACAATTTGGGAATCAAACGCGCCTTTTCAAGATTTCTCAGTTCCAGATCCAGCATTTTTCCGTCTACTTCCAGTTTTAATACACCTTCGTTCACTTCACGCAGGATTCCGACAAAATTTCTTTGACCCTGTAATGCGACACGTAACTTCAGTTTAACTGACTCGCCCAAAAAACGGATGAAATCGGACGGTTTTTTCAGCGGTCTATCCAGGCCGGGAGACGAAACTTCCAGCCGATCGTAATCGATGTTCTCGACTGCAAAAAGGCGGCCAAGATGATTGCTTACGGTCACGCAATCATCCACGCTGATGCCGCCCGGCTTATCTATGAAAACCCGTAGCAGCCTGCCTCGCGAAATCCGTTCAACATCCACCAGCTCATAACCCAGCCCGTCCAGGGTGGAATCGAGCAATTCGTACAGATCCATAGCCCCGACACAAACAAAAAATGGGCTGAAAAGAGCCCATAATCATTCTTTATTTTAGCAAAAATTTGCCACTAATGAAATAGATATTGAACGATGACAAATTGCGGAGGGCCATAGTGAGACCTTGGTTTCACGCACGGCATTTCAATGAATTGATGCCGGCAATTCCGCCCGTCGATCCCTCGCGCAACACTTCGGCCGCGACTCCGGAAAGCGGAGCATTGGCTCGGCGCCTCCCCTTTATGGCAGAGGATCAGGAAGATCGCTGGGAGAATCGATTCGCGATCGCCTGGCCAGATCAGAAAAGCTGAGAGCCTCGGCAAATGATACAATTCCCCAAAAACGATTCCCCCAAAAAAACTACAGGAGGCGCCGTGTCCACCCTTAAATCCATTCTGCATGAAACCCGCGTGTTTCCGCCTGATGAGGCGTTTGTAAAACAGGCAAATCTGTCGGGAATCGAGGCTTACCGTAATCTTTGCGCTGAAGCTGAAAGGGATGCCTCCGCTTTCTGGGGCAGGCTCGCGCGTGAAAATATCATTTGGCATAAGCCGTTCACTCGGGTCCTGGACGAAAGCAATCATCCTTTTTTCAGATGGTTTGACGATGGTGAGTTGAACGTTTCCTTCAATTGCCTCGACCGTCATCTTTCCACCCAGCCCGATAAAATCGCCATTATCTTTGAAGCCGACGACGGCAAAGTGTCGACGGCGACCTATCGCGATCTTCACGGACGCGTATGCAGGTTTGCCAACGGGTTGAAATCACGGGGCATCAGCAAAGGTGATCGCGTCATTATCTATATGCCAATGAGCATAGAAGCAGTGGTGGCGATGCAGGCGTGCGCGCGCATAGGTGCAACGCATTCGGTGGTATTCGGCGGCTTTTCCGCCAAAAGCCTGCATGAGCGCATCGTGAATGCCGGGGCAGTGGCTGTCATTACGGCGGATGAGCAACACCGGGGCGGCAAAATCAACTACTTGAAAACCGCCGTGGATGAGGCGCTTACCATGGAGGGATCAGGTTGCGTCAAGTCCGTAGTGGTATATAAACGCGGTGGAGGCAGCGTGCCGATGCACGTTCCGCGCGATGTGTGGTGGCACAACCTGGTTAAGGACCAAAGCGATGCATGCGAACCCGAATGGGTCAATGCAGAGCACCCGCTGTTTACGCTCTACACTTCCGGATCGACCGGCAAACCAAAGGGCGTACAGCACTCCTCCGGCGGATATCTTCTGGGCACTATCCTGAGCATGCAATGGGTTTTCGATTACAAACCCACAGATATATTCTGGTGTACTGCCGATGTAGGCTGGGTAACCGGACACAGCTATGTCACCTATGGGCCGCTTGCAGTGGGGGCCACCCAGGTTGTATTTGAGGGAGTACCTACCTATCCGGACGCAGGCCGCTTCTGGAAGCTCATCCAGGACCATAAGGTAACGACCTTTTACACGGCGCCCACAGCCATTCGCTCGCTGATAAAATTCGGCTCGGACCTGCCGGGAAAATACGATCTTTCGTCGCTGCGACTGCTCGGCTCGGTCGGCGAGCCAATCAATCCGGAAGCCTGGATGTGGTATTACACCGTTGTGGGGAAATCCCGCTGTCCCGTGGTGGATACCTGGTGGCAAACCGAAACGGGCAGCCATATGATTGCGCCCATACCTGGTACGGTATCGCTCAAGCCAGGTTCCTGCACATTGCCGCTACCTGGCATCATGGCAGCTATTGTGGATGAAGCGGGCCACGATGTGCCTGACGGCAAGGGCGGATTCCTGGTCATCAAACGGCCATTCCCCTCACAGGCACGGACGCTGTGGGGTGACCCGGAGCGTTTCAAGAAAACATATTTTCCGGAAGAACTGGGCGGAAAATATTATCTGGCCGGCGATTCGGCCAACCGCGATCTGGACGGCTATTTCTGGATCATGGGGCGCATCGATGACGTGCTGAATGTCTCCGGCCACCGCTTGGGGACCATGGAAATAGAGTCCGCCCTGGTAGCAAGCCCGCTGGTCGCTGAAGCGGCAGTGGTAGGCAAACCTGACGAAATCAAGGGTGAAGCCATTGTCGCCTTCGTGGTATTGAAAGGCGCGCGCGCTCAAGGTGAAGATGCCGTCCATACCGCGATTAAATTACGTAACTGGGTATCCGGTGAGATCGGCCCCATAGCCCGCCCTGATGAGATTCGCTTTGGCGATAACCTGCCTAAAACCCGTTCCGGCAAAATCATGCGCCGTCTGCTGCGCACGCTCGCAAGGGGGGAGGAAATAACCCAGGATGTTTCCACATTGGAAAATCCGGCAATACTGGAACAACTGAAGCAACCCATCACTTGAGCGCGACCTTTGAACAGTGTCATGAAAAATAATGGGTATTCCCAGGCGCGAGCCCGGGTAGAAACGCTTTCGTCTCCCGGTCATCTGCCGCGCGTCACTGACTATGAGTTCGGCATCAGCGCTGTTGATGCCGATTACCTTCGCCCTGGCCTGGCCGCCATTCACTTGATGGTCGAAGGCGGCAAAGGTGCATTGGTCGATACCGGCACCTCGTCTTCGGTTCCCGGCCTGATACAGGTGCTGCAAACAAAGAATCTCGATCCGGCTGATATAGCGTATATATTCGTCACGCATATACACCTGGATCACGCCGGGGGCGCGGGCGAATTCATGCATTGTTTTCCCAACGCCAGGCTAGTGGTGCATCCGCGCGGCGCCCGGCATATGGCCGATCCTGCCAAGCTTATTGCGAGCGC
>DATJHX010000234.1:0-3631 GCA_035493655.1 Nitrosospira sp. | reverse complement strand
GCCAAAATGGTAATAAAACATATACGGCGACGGATTGAGGCTGCGCAGCGCCCGATATAGCGCCAGTGGGGAAGCTCTGTAAGGCTTGCTGGTGCGTTGGGAAAGCACGACCTGCATGATATCGCCGTCAAAAATATAGCGCTTGGCGCGTTCAACCGCCGCGATGAAATCGCTTTCCTGGAACTCGCTGATGGCCTCGCCGGGCTTACGTGGCTCTTCCACCGGAATTTCGACAGGTCTGCGCAATTTCGCCAGCAGTTCCTTCAAACGTTTTTTAGCGGCGGAATATGCACTGTCCATGCCTGGATCGGCATAGACGATAAGGTAGAGTTTGCCGGACAGGTTGTCCACTACGGCCAGCTCTTCGGATAGCAGCAACAGAATGTCGGGCGTATCGAGTGTATCGGGAGTTGCGCGATCCGCGAGTCTCCTCTCTATGTACCGGACCACATCGTAACCGAAATAACCCACCAACCCGCCGCAGAAGCGTGGCAAGCCCGGGTATGGCGAAACCTTGAAGCGTGACAAGTAGGATTCGATAAAGGCGAGCGGGTCGGCCGCCTCGATTTCTTGCCGTTCGCTGTTATTGATAACGCCGATATGGTCGCCGTATACCTCGATGCGGGTGGCCGCGGGCAGGCCGATAAACGAATAGCGCCCGAAGCGCTCCCCGCCTTGCACGGATTCCAGTAGATAGGAAAAAGACCGGTTGGCAAGCTTGAGATAAACAGAAAGCGGCGTGTCGAGATCGGCAAAGGTCTCCAGCACCATCGGGATACGGTTGTAGCCCTGCGCCGCAAGTGCCTTGAATTCGGCTTCGGTCATGATTCAACTCCAGAAAATGGAAATAAAAAAGAATATGGCAGTGTTGCGTCAGGCATGCCATCGACTGGGTCCCCAGCGCCAGTTGCGGCGGGGCCCGAGCGTGTATCTTTTGATTTCCGGATTTCTGAAAGTCACGACTATGTCAGAGAGTGTATCAGAGAGGTTTCTGGATCAGCTTCGTTGCCTGATAGAGCGAGGAAACGATGGCGTCGCAATCGAGCTCACGCACATCCCGGCCTTCGTTATAACCATAAGGCACGCAGAAGATATGGCAGCCTGCTGCGCGCGCCGCCTGAGTATCATTCAGTGAATCACCGATCAGCAGCATTTCGTGCGGTGCGATATCGAAGTGTTCACATGCATGCAGCAACGGCATCGGATCGGGTTTCTTTTTGGGCAAGCTATCGCCCGAAAGAACGATGTCGAAATAACCGAGCAGGTCGGTAGCACGAAGCAGGGGCAGGGTAAAAGCCTCCGCCTTGTTTGTGATGCAGGCAAGGCGAAAACCACTTTCGCGTAACGCGGCCAGACCTTCCAATACTCCCGGATAAGGCCGCGTGTTGATGCACAGCGTTTTGGCATAGTCCCGTTCATATAGCGGCATCGCTCTTTGGAATAATTCCGCATCCGGCTCGCCATCAAGGCTTCCGCTGAGCGTGCGCTTGACCAGTTTCTGTATGCCCTTGCCGATGTAGGACTGGATGGTTTCAAGCGGCAACTCCGCTCTGCCCAGTTCCCGCAGCATCATGTTGGCAGCCTCGGCAAGGTCCCTGGCTGTATCGAGAAGCGTGCCGTCCAGATCGATCATCACCGCTTCGACCGGCAATGGAAACGTGATTTCAACGGCGGCAGTCGAATCAAGGACTGGAGAAATGCTTTTGTTCACGTGGATTCTCCCTTGGATTCGGGCTATACCGTAGCCAATTCGGCTCGCAGGGCAGAGATTATGCTGTCATAGCGGTGGGGATCGCTGTCTCTGCCTGCGCTGTAAATTGCCGAACCTGCGACAAAGGTGTCAGCGCCAGCCCGAGCGATTTCGGCAATATTGTCCACCTTCACCCCGCCATCAATTTCCAGCAGGACGTCTCTGCCTATCGCGTCAATGCGTTGGCGTACCGTTCTGAGTTTCGGCAGCGCTTCCGGGATAAACTTCTGTCCGCCGAAGCCGGGGTTGACCGACATGATGAGCACCAGGTCCAGCTTGTCGAGCACATGGTCGAGATAATTCAGGGGGGTGGCTGGGTTGAATACTAGACCTGCCTTGCAGCCATGCTCATGGATGAGCCCGATGGTGCGATCGATATGCCGCGTTGCTTCAGGATGGAAGGAGATGATATTGGCTCCGGCCTTGGCAAAGTCCGGAACAATGCGATCCACCGGTTCCACCATCAGGTGTACGTCGATAATCGCGTCAGTGACAGGACGAATTGCCTCGCAGACAAGCGGCCCGATAGTCAGATTGGGCACGTAGTGATTATCCATCACGTCAAAATGGATAAAGTCGGCGCCGGAATCGATCACAGCAGCGACTTCCTCGCCCAGCTTGGCAAAGTTTGCGGAAAGAATGCTCGGAGCGATGCGATATTTAGTCATGAAGACTTCCTTATTTTTCGAAATTTTAAAAAACCTCGATTTTAACCGTAAACGGCCGCGCCGCGTTAAGAACCTCCGGGTTTTCTCTGCGTGTCCCGTTTTTTAGACGCCTACCCTTGCCGTAATCAAAAAAATAGTGTGCAATGCGCTTATGACTGAAACGAAAAAGTATGAAGTCGCTGTAAAGGTCCAGACCACCTATCTGCCTGAGCAATCGGATGAGGCATTGGATAGGTATGTGTTTGCCTACACGATCGTGATCATCAATATGGGCACGGTTCCCGCACAGCTTATTAGCCGGCACTGGATTATTGCGGATGGAAGCGGTGGGGTTCAGGAAGTACGAGGACTGGGAGTGGTAGGAGAGCAACCGCTGCTAAAGCCCGGTGATAGCTTCGAATATACGAGCGGTACAGCGATCTCAACCCCTGTAGGATCAATGAAGGGGAGTTACCAGATGGTGGCTGAAGATGGTCTCCGTTTTGATGCACCCATTCCCGAGTTCATCCTGAGCGTACCACGAGTGTTGCACTAGTCGCGGTTTGACGCGGCGCAGGTACTACTGCGACGTGTGCAAAAGTTTACGTTCAATGATCTGCCTACCGATGAGCCTTAATCTTTAACCCAGATAATTCATTAGACGGCTCTTCGAGTCTACGCGAGTGCTGGCGGTCAGTTTGCGGCCATTTTCGCCGCTTGCTCGGCATCCATAGACCAGGCTATGAACTTCTCCCAACCGACAAAACTGCCTCGCAACCTGCCTCGTCATCATCTCGCGTCCTAATGGATTATCTAGGCTTAAGCGAACGGATCTCGCGGCAAGGATTGCCAGCCCCGAAGACATCTTCCGCAATATCCCTTGTCACGACGCTACCGGCGCCAATAACCGAGCGTGAGCCGATGGTTACTCCGGGACAGATAATCGCGCCTCCCCCAATCCAGATATCGGAACCAATGACGATAGGCTTTCCTGCCTCTAATCCTTTTCGCCGCTCGGATGCATGTATGGGATGAGTAGCGGTATAGACCTGCACGGCAGGTCCAAAGAGAACAAAGTCGCCAATCCGCACCAGCGCAACGTCAAGGATTACACAATTAAAGTTCATGAACACCTTTTTTCCCAATGTGATGTTGGTGCCGTAGTCGCAGAAAAAGGGAGGTTGAACATAGACGTCGGTTTCTGCTCCAATCAGTTCCATAAGTATTCTCGCAC
>DATJHX010000233.1:0-15168 GCA_035493655.1 Nitrosospira sp. | reverse complement strand
CGACATGTCATAGTCGCGGCCGCCAGACTTCGCCTGGCTTGACGTTCCTAGTGTTGTTGCCATTTTCCTTTTCTCCTATTGCGTTAATCGGGTACTCCCAACTCCCCGGCAAAACCCCAGCCTACCCCTGACACTGGAACCCTGGACCTTTAAACCTTGAACCCCCAGCCAGCAGCCTTGCCGTAATTGCGATATTTCTATACCTCTATACTCCTTGAACCTGACCGCCAATTCCAAAAACTCCCAAAGCTTTTGCTCGCGCATGAACTTCGGCGGAGGTGGGTCAGTTTTTACCCACATAGCCAATGCCAACCATTAAGTTGTTGCCATTAACTGCCATTAACTATTCGTATAACTGTTGTAAAAACAATACACTGTTGCCAATATTATTATGGGTGCATTACATACCCACAACCCCGTAAAGACTATCCCCGAAGATGAGCCAAGTCAAGCGCTTTGCACTGGAGATGCGGAAGGAGGAATACGCAGCGAAGCCTGGCTGCTATTTGAACGAGTTTCGGTTCGGATGAGCGCACGTCCACACCTCGTCGGGGTGACGGCTGGTTTGCGTGGAAACATACGAATAAGCGCAGCAGAAACAGCGCGCAAGCATGCATGTGGGAGCGTATGAGGTAGCACCGAGGCAGCGTACCGAGGCAGGTAATTGTGCTCTAGATCTGCCTGCATTCCTGGAGTCAATAAAGGGCGGTTAGCGGAATCCCGCGAGCGGGATCGGACCGCAGTTAAACTGCGGCGAGCGCCTTTATCAAACGCCCGCCACCCTTATTACCCAGTCGTCACCCAAACAACACTAAACAACACTAAACATCTTAGTGACTACCAGCGAGAAAGGATCCCGTCCAACTGCTCCAGGCTGTGGTAATGGATCATGATGCTTCCCTTGCCGTTTTTTCCCGACTTTATGGTCACCTGTGCCCCGAGCTTGGCTGAGATATTTTCCTGCAAGCGCAGTAAATCCCGATCTTGTCTGGGTTGTTTCTTAATGGCTGGGCGCTCGATCTGATGCACCAACCTTTCAGTCTCTCTTACCGAAAGTTGCTTGTGCGCAACGAGATTGGCGATTTCTATTTGCTTGGCCGGAGGGAGCGAGAGCAGCGCACGGCTGTGACCCATGTCGATCTTTCCCTGCATCAGCAATTCCTGAACCGGCGGCGGGAGATTAAGCAATCGCAGAAGGTTGGACACCGCGCTGCGCGAACTGCCCAGAGCCTGGCTTGCCGCCTGATGAGTCATACCGAATTCCTTAATAAGTCTTTGAATCCCTTGTGCTTCTTCTAACGGATTCAAGTTCTCGCGCTGGATATTCTCAATGAGTGACATCGCCAATGCAGCCTCATCCGGCACCTCACGGATGAGTGCCGGTACTTCCGTGAGCCCTGCAAGTTGCGCGGCGCGCCAACGCCGCTCTCCGGCGATGATTTCGTAACGGCCGCCGGGCACAGCCCGCACCAGGATCGGCTGAATTATTCCCTGCGATTTGACGGATTCGGCGAGCTCCGCCAGCGATTCCTTATCCATGCGAGTGCGTGGCTGGTACTTGCCCGGTTGCAGCAAAGACACCGCCAGATTCCGCAGCGCTTCCTCAATCCTGGCGTTTTCCTGGTTAGCCGCGAGCAAGGCGTCCAGTCCTCTTCCCAATCCCTTAACTTTCATAATTCCTCTTTTCCGCTTCGGTCGCTCGGCTCTATACTTCCAGCCCCTGCTCGGGCTCCTGTTGAATCATCCCGATACCCGGGCCGTGCCTGTTCAGCATCTCTCCCGCCAAAGCCAGATAAGCCTGCGTACCTTTCGATAATTTGTCATGATACAGCGCCGGAGTGCCGAAGCTCGGCGCTTCCGCAAGGCGCACATTGCGGGGAATCACGGTGCGGTAAAGTTTGTCGCCAAAATGCTCCTGCAACTGGTCCGATACCTGTTGCGCCAATATGTTGCGCGGATCGAACATGGTGCGCAGCAATCCCTCGATCTCCAACACCGGATTAAGATTGGCTCGCACTTTTTTCACTGTATTGACCAGGTCGCTCAATCCCTCCAGCGCATAATATTCGCACTGCATAGGAATCATTACCGCACGGGCTGCGCATAGCCCGTTGAGCGTGAGCAAATTGAGCGCGGGAGGACAATCGATGAGAATGAAATCGTATTCATCCTCAATCTCGCGTAGCGCTTCTTTCAGACGCGTTTCCCGCTGCGAAAGGTCCACCATTTCGATTTCAGCCCACGCCAGGTCGCGATTGGCAGGAATCAAGTCATATTTGCCGCTGGTGGAAGTGACGCGAACGTCTGCAATCCTTTGGCTCCCAAGTAAAACCTGATAGACAGTCTGCTGCAAATGACGCTTGTCCACGCCGCTTCCCATGGTGGCGTTTCCCTGCGGGTCCAGATCAATCAATAATACTCGGCGCCTCGCGGCTGCCAGGCTTGCCGCCAGATTGATACTCGTGGTCGTCTTTCCAACCCCACCTTTCTGGTTGGTTATTGCCAGTATGTTTACCACTGCATCCTCTCCGCAGCAGTCCTGCGACAGCGCCGGGCGCTCGGAAAATGTATATAAGGCAGGAATCTCCCGTCGGCAAATTGCCTGGGTAGGCAACAAAATCCTTCAGGCATAAATCCCTTAAGCATAGCGCTTCATCACAACCAGATGCCGCTCTGCCTCAAGGCCGGGGACCGTAATCGGCAGTACTTTTTCCACAATGAACAGCGGGTCCAATTCCGGCTTCAGTTGCGCCAGCTCCTCATGAGGATAGATGCCTTTCATCGCCACGAGCCTGCCCTCGCCCTCTCCTTGCCTGCATAAGTGCCCGCCCAGCCGGACGAAATCGGCCAGATCGGAAAATGCACGCGAAATAACGGTATCGAATCCCCTCGCCGAACTGAAATTTTCAACCCGGTCAGCCACCACCTCGACATTTTTAAGGCTCAGCTCGATCCGCGCCTGTTGCAGAAATATGGCCTTTTTGTGATTGCTTTCCACCAATGCCACGTGCCATTCCGGGTGCACCAGGGCCAACGGAATTCCCGGCAAGCCCGCGCCGCTGCCGACGTCGACAATACGTTCGCCCGTAATGTACGGAATGATCGCCAGGCTATCGAGCAAATGCCGGGCCAGCATCGTTTCGGGCTCGCGTACCGCGGTGAGATTGTGCACGTGATTCCACTTCTGGATGAGCGCGAGGTATTGCAACAAGCGGACTTGCGTTTCATGCGGAATCGAGAATCCGAGGGCTGCGATTCCCTCAGCAAGACGCGGAGCCAGGCTCATGCGGTCTTCTTTTTTTCAGGGCGTGAAAAACCACGCTTCACGTGCACCAGCAGCAAGGAGATGGCAGCGGGCGTTATACCGGAGATCCGCGCCGCCTGGCCGGCTGTTTCGGGCTTGAACTGGTTCAATTTTTGCTGTACTTCGCTGGAAAGGCCGCGCACCGTCCGGTAATCCAGGTCCTGCGGTAAACGAATTTCTTCGTAGCGGGCATTGCGCGCCACTTCGTCTTTCTGGCGCTCTATATACCCGTGGTATTTCGCCTGAATTTCAACCTGCTCCGCCACCAGGGGATCGCTAACGGCTTCTCCCACGTCGGGCAGGGTCATCAGGCCGTGATAGGACACATCCGGCCGCCGCAGCAACTCGTACAACGAATAATCGCGCTCGATAGCTTTTCCCAGCACGCGCAGCACCTCTCCCTGGGGCAGGGCATTTGCTTTTGGGCTCAACCAGACGGTCTTCAATCTTTCCTGCTCACGAATGATGGCATCACGTTTGGCACTGAAGGCTGCCCAACGTTTATCGTCGACCACGCCCAGGCTTCGTCCGGTTTCAGTCAGACGCAAATCAGCGTTATCCTCGCGCAATTGCAACCGGTACTCCGCGCGGCTGGTAAACATGCGATACGGTTCGCTCACTCCGCGCGTGATCAGATCGTCCACGAGAACGCCAAGGTAGGCCTCGTCGCGGCGCGGACACCAGGCCTCCCGCTCCAGCGTCCTAAGCGCGGCATTGATACCGGCAAGCAACCCTTGCGCCGCAGCCTCTTCATATCCCGTAGTGCCATTGATCTGTCCCGCAAAAAACAATCCTTCGATAGACTTGGTCTCAAGCGAATTTTTCAATGCGCGCGGATCAAAATAGTCGTATTCGATAGCATAGCCAGGCCGGGTGATGTGCGCGTTTTCCAGCCCCTTTATAGACCGCACCAGCTCAATCTGCATGTCGAACGGCAGGCTGGTGGAGATCCCGTTCGGATACACCTCGTGCGTATCGAGTCCCTCCGGCTCCAGGAAAATCTGGTGTGATTCCTTTGTCGAAAAGCGGACCACCTTATCTTCGATGGACGGGCAATAACGCGGGCCAACGCCTTCAATCGCGCCGGTAAACAGAGGCGAGCGATCCAGGCCGCCGCGGATGATGTCGTGAGTGCGGCTGTTGGTATGCGTGATCCAGCAGGGCAATTGACGCGGGTGTTGATGAATACCGCCCATAAAGGAAAAAACCGGGACCGGATCGTCGCCCGGTTGCTCCATCATTACCGAATAATCGATACTGCGGCCGTCCAGCCGTGGGGGTGTTCCTGTCTTCAATCGTCCAACTGGAAGCTTCAATTCGCGTAAGCGCTGCGCAAGCGTAGTAGAGGGCGGATCTCCTGCCCGTCCCGCCTTAAATTTGGCTGATCCGACATGTGCCAATCCTCCGAGGAAGGTTCCGGCAGTCAGCACCACTGCCCGCGCGGAAAATCTTATCCCCAACTGGGTTACCACACCGGTTACACGTTCCCCTTCCAGCGTTAGATCATCCACTCCTTGCTGGAATAGCCAAAGATTTGGCTGATTCTCCAGCCGCGCCCGGATCGCCTGGCGGTAGAGTACGCGGTCCGCCTGAGCACGCGTGGCACGCACCGCGGGGCCCTTGCTTGAGTTAAGGGTGCGGAACTGGATTCCCGCCTCATCCGCGGCTGCCGCCATGGCTCCGCCCAACGCATCCACTTCCTTTACCAAGTGGCCTTTGCCAATGCCTCCTATCGAAGGGTTGCACGACATCTGCCCCAGTGTTTCAAGATTTTGGGAAAGCAGCAGCGTTTTCCTTCCCGTGCGCGCAGAGGCAAGCGCGGCCTCGGTGCCCGCGTGGCCGCCGCCAATCACAATCACATCGAAATTTTCAGTGAAATGCATTCCAGGTGTTCGAGCTCAAAACAATCAAAGAAAGGGATTTTACGGGAAAAGGTGGTGTGGTGTTAGGGAAACGTGGTCTGCTTTGCCCGATCCGCACAAAACATGTCATGTCGTCTTTTATAATGTTTCACGTGAAACACAAGGTCACCGATAGGAGTGGCTGTGGTGGCGGAGCCGGAAATAAAAATGGAGAAACGAAAATGGCTGACGCCAACGGCGAAACCGGCAGAGGGCGCAGCAGGGAACTACTTGCCGATACAGAAACGGGAAAATATCTCGCCCAACAGATCGTCGGCACTGAACTCGCCCGTAATGGATGACAGCGATCGCTGCGCAAGCCGCAGCTCTTCCGCAAACAGCTCCGGTTGATCGCCATGATCCCAATGGCGCCCGTGACCCCCGCAACCTGCCACATCGGCTGCGCATTTCAAATGCTCGTTGGCCTCAGCCAAGGCAACCAAATGGCGACGCCGCGCCATGAATATGCCCTCGCCCATATGCGGATTCCACCCGGCCATCTCAAGAATCATCTTTCGTAACGCTTCGACGCCCGCTCCGGTCCTGGCAGATAGATAAATCTCTCGTTTGTTTTCCGCTTCGTACTGAGTTGCGACGTGCGGCAGTTTCTCCAACAGGTCGATCTTGTTGTGTACGCAAATCCGCGATAATCCAGCAGGGAGGCTATCGAGTATTGCCTGATCTTCGGGCGTAATGCCTTCACGGCTATCCACCAGTAACAGCGCAAGTCCCGCTTTTTGAATGGCGGAGTGCGTTCGGGCAATACCGATCTTTTCGACGAGGTCCTCAGTTTCCCGTAACCCCGCCGTATCCAGCAGATGCAGAGGAACACCTTCTATAGCAATAGAGCGCAGCACCGTATCGCGGGTAGTGCCCGGCACCTCGGTGACAATCGCGGCCTCTTCGCCCGCCAGTTGATTCAGCAGGCTGGATTTGCCTACATTGGGTTTCCCGATCAGCACCACCCACAGGCCTTCCTGAAGCAGGCTTCCCTGTCGCGCGGATGAAAACACCTGCTGCAAGCGGGCGCGGATCTTGGCAAGCTTGCCGTCGATTTCAGCACGGCCTGCGGTGTCCAGCTCTTCCTCAGGAAAGTCAAGTGACGCTTCGACGAGCATGCGCAGGTCAGTGAGCGCTTGCACCAGATCGTGTATGGCCGTGGAAAACGCTCCCTGAAGTGAGCGCATGGCGCAGCGCGCAGCTTCACGGCTACTGGCATCGATAACATCCGCCACGCTTTCAGCCTGAGCCAGATCAAGCTTGTTATTGAGAAAAGCCCGCAAGGTGAACTCGCCGGGCTGTGCCGGACGTGCGCCTGCCGAAACACAACTGGCCAACAGCAGGCTCATGATTGCGGGGCCTCCATGCCCCTGCAGCTCCAACACATCTTCTCCCGTGTATGAATGAGGGGCCGGAAAAAAAAGCGCAATCCCCTGATCGATGACCTCTCCATTTTCATCCAGAAAAGTACTCAGGCTCGCATAGCGCGGTTTGGGTATGCCACCCGTTATTCTCAGCGCTATGGATTGGGCGTTTCTACCCGAAATACGCACAATGCCGATACCTCCTCGACCGGGAGGGGTGGCAACGGCGGCAATGGTGTCAGAGTTTTCCACGGAGCGATTGCACGATAACCGGCAAAAAGCGGAAGCCGTTCCCGAAACCCGCCTAAACGAGCCAGTGACTCAAGGGGATCAATACGGAATGTATGAAGAAGTTTTCAGCGCTTCGAGAGCGGCCAGCGGAAATTTGCCTCAATATTTCCGGGGGCCGCTCTCGAAGATTGTTTCGTCCCACTGCACCATGCATCGAGGAAATATACGTACGAAAATGCCCGGAAGCCGGGCAGACTCATCTCTTCTTGCTTAACGGCGTTGCGCTCGCGGCACCTTCAATCATGCGGGTGATTTGCCATTGCTGTGCTATGGATAGCACGTTATTGACCAGAGAATACAGCACAAGTCCCGCTGGGAAGAAGAAAAAGAAAACACTGAAGGCTAAGGGCATGATCTGCATTATCTTGGCCTGGATCGGGTCCGCCGCCGGGGGGCTGAGTTTGGATTGTATGAACATGGAAATGCCCATCAAGACCGGTAAAACATAATACGGATCGGGCGAAGACATGTCTTCTATCCATAGTGCGAAGGGGGCGTTGCGCAACTCCACGCTGGCGAGCAGTACCCAGTAAAGCGAAATAAATACCGGTATCTGGACGACAATTGGAAGGCAACCGCCCATGGGATTGATTTTTTCGGTCTTGTAGAATTGCATCATCGCTTCGTGCATGCGTTGGCGGTCGTTTCCGTGCTGCTCCCGCAAACGCTGCAACTTGGGTGTTACCAATCTCAATTTTGCCATCGACCGATAGCCAGCCGCCGACAGTGGAAAAAAAGTCAGCTTGACCGACATCGTCAAAAGAATGATCGCCAGTCCCCAGTTCCCGGTCCAGGAATGAAATAGCGATAACAACCAGAAGAGCGGGGCGCCGATCACTGTCAGCCAGCCATAATCGACCGTCAGGTCAAGCCCTGGGGCAATCGAGGCGAGCTTGCTCTGTTCCTCCGGCCCCGCGTAAAGCGGCACGGTAACGCTCGCGGTTTTGCCCGGTTCAATCGTACCAACCGGAACAATCACCCCCGCCGTATACTGGTTTTCGCCCAGGCGCTTCGCGTAATATTCGCGCGGTAATTTCTCCTTCGGTAGCCAGGCAGTCAGAAAGTACTGCTGGAGCATGGCTATCCAGCCATTGTCGGCAGTCTTCGGATAGCTGGCGTTGCCTTTGTCCAGCGCCGTAAATTCGATCTTCTTGAATTTTTCCTGTTCCGTATAGATCGCCGCCCCAGTGTAGGTAGGAATCATAAAGAAGGAGCCGACCGGCGGACTGCTGTCGCGCAGCATCTGGAAATACGAGAATGGCTGGATTGGCGTGGCGCGATGGTTGGAGACCTCGAAGCTCACGTCGACCAGGTATTTGCCGCGGTGGAAGGTATAGATTTTGGTTACCTGCACGCCATCGGATTCAGGCGCGGCGAGTCTCACTTCAACTTTATCCTGACCCGCCGCGAGGGTATGCGTGCCCGGTTCCGCTGTATAACGGGTCTTGTGGGTGGGAAGGCCTTCTCCTATCATCCCTGACTGCGCCACATAAATATGGTCGTATTTGCTCTGCAATAAGGCAAACGGCTTGCTCTTGTCTCCCTTATCCGGGTGATCCAGCAACTCGAGCCGGCGCAGGTCACCCCCTGCGGTATCGATCTCCGCTGTCACCAGGTCGGTCTTGACGACGATCTTGTCCCCTGATTCGAGCAGGCCCCCGGGTTTGACCGGAGCGCCATTTTCAGCGGGAACACCCGTTGCAGGCAGTTCCGAAGCGAGTTTTCCCCCAGGCACAGGCGTTTCGTTCTGTTGTCCCGAGGATTGGTTTGCAGCACCTTCAACCGCAGGTGCAGGGGGAGGCGGACGTGTTTCCTTCTGCCATGCCTCCCAGAGAAATAACATCGATGTGGAAAAGATGAGAAAAAGTACGAGTTTTTGGGTATCCATGTTGCTGCGAGATTATCTTTTGACGAGATGCGTGAGTCTACTTACGGAACAGGGTCATAGCCGCCACGACCCCATGGATTGCAACGCAGGATCCGCCATATGCTCAGGAGAACTCCGCGTATGACACCGTGCCGGGCTAGCGCTTCACAAGCATAATGCGAACAGGACGGGCTGAAGCGGCACGAGGGGCCAAAAAAAGGACTCAGGCAATATTGATACAGCTTGATGAATCCAATGATTATTCGTGACATCGCCGCAATTGAATCATGAGCTTTTCTGCTTCCGCCATCATCCGAAACGTATCATTCGGGCCAACGCGGCAACGCAGACGCATCACTACGTCAAGGCCCGCCCACTCCTGTTGCCGTTCACGAAATACTTCCCGTAATATCCGTTTGACCCTGTTACGGTTGACGGCCAGGCGCTCGATTTTACCAGCGGCTATCAGCCCTAATCGAGCTTGCAAGAAACCATTGGGTTTAACGAAAATCTGAAGTAGTTCGCTACTGGCGGAGCATCTGAATCGGATAACCGAGGAGAATTCTTCCGGATTGTGCAATCGGTGAGTTTTCGGAAAGCGAATAGTGATCCTCGAACCTGAATAGCTGTTGTTTTGAAGGCTATACTCCGAGGCGAACCCGTCCCTTGGCGCGGCGAGCCCGGATAACGGCCGCCCCACCGGCGGTCTTCATGCGTACCCGGAAACCATGGGTTCGCTTTCTCCGCGTAACGGATGGTTGATAAGTGCGTTTCATGATGATTACCCCTGGGACTGATAAATAAAAACTCAGCATTACAACTCTTTAGGCAGGTTGATGTCAACCGATATTTTTTACCCCCTCTGTGGATAAGTGTATCGGAACGGTCTAAAATACCGGTCACCCCGCTTTCGAATTTTCCTTTTTTCCCCCAACAAGCGCTTACGACCATGCCCGCAGTGGACACCTTCTGGCTTTCCTGTCTCGGATACTTCGAGAAAGAGCTGAGCGCCCAGCAATTCAACACGTGGATCAAACCGCTATACCTGGATTCGTCGCGGGACGCGTCGGAACCCGTTCTGGTCGCTCCCAACCGTTTTGTCCTGCAGTGGGTTAAGGATAACTTCCTTTCTCGCATTGAACTGATGGCGGAGAAATACTTTTCACAGACCATCCGCTTTCAGCTCATGCTTGCCGAGCAGGTTTCCGCTAAACCTGTGGTTTTACCGGCAGAAACTGCAGTGGCTGCCGCAATGCCAATTCCAGTTGCTGCTAACGTTTCTGCCAGCGTTGACCCCCCAGCAGCGCCATCACGGAAAATCCTGGGCGATTCAAAGGAAAAAAATCCGAGCCGGCTGAATCCATCGTTTACATTCAATAGCTTCGTCACTGGAAAAGCCAACCAGCTAGCCCGGGCAGGCGCCATTCAGGTTGCTGAACGTCCGGGCGTTGCCTACAACCCGTTTTTTATCTACGGCGGGGTGGGTTTGGGAAAAACCCACCTGATTCAGGCCATCGGCAATTTCGTACTTGAGCACAATAGTGGCGCGAAGGTGCGATATATCCACGCCGAACAATATGTATCCGATGTGGTAAAAGCCTATCAGCATAAAGCGTTCGACGATTTCAAGCGCTACTATCATTCACTGGATCTTCTGCTGATAGACGATATCCAGTTTTTCGGCGGGAAGAACCGGACCCAGGAAGAGTTTTTCTATGCCTTCAACGCCCTGATCGAGGCCCACAAGCAGGTCATTATCACCTGCGACTCTTATCCCAAGGAAATATCCGGTATGGAAGAACGCCTGATTTCCCGTTTTGGGTGGGGCTTGACCGTGGCGGTCGAACCGCCGGAACTGGAAATGCGGGTTGCGATTCTGCTCAAGAAGGCGCTCCTGGAAAATATTGTCCTGGATGAAAATGTTGCTTTTTTCATCGCCAAACATATCCGCTCGAATGTGCGCGAGCTTGAGGGCGCTTTAAAACGAGTGCTTGCCTACTCCCGTTTTACCGGACACGCGTTATCACTCGACTTGGCGCGCGAGGCATTGAAAGATCTGCTGGCAGTGCAAAACCGCCAGATTTCGATTGAAAATATCCAAAAGACGGTTGCCGACTACTATAAAATCAAAGTTGCCGAAATGTATTCCAAGAAGCGCTCCCGCATCGTGGCAAGGCCCCGGCAAATGGCCATGGCCATATCCAAGGAATTAACTCCACTGAGCCTGCCCGACATCGGTGAAGCATTCGGAGGCAGGGACCATACGACCGTGCTGCATGGTTATCGGAAAATAGCCGAGTTGCGCGCTTCCGACCCGGCGATCAATCGGGATTTCAATACACTACTGCATATCCTGCGCGGTTGATTATAGGATTGAAATGCCGGTTGATAATGCGAGGATGGTTTGTGGATAACCTGGTGTTTCGGTTGAATACCAATTCTGCTCACAAACCATCCACAGACGATACCAGATCAGTACAGGCGGAAAACAGAAGCCAACTAACTGATATTGTCGCCGTTTGTTTTTTTATACCGGATTTGTTCCGCATCTATTAACGATTATTCTTGATTTATATAACATGAAGCTAATACAAGCTGAGCGGGATACGTTACTCAAGCCATTGCAAATGGTCACCGGTATAGTCGAGCGCCGCCATACACTGCCGATACTCTCCAATGTCCTGATCGAGCGCAAAGACGAGCAGATTTCCTTTATTGCAACCGATCTGGAGATTCAGATCACAACATACGCACAGGATGGCAATATTGAAGGTGAAGGCTATGCGATTACCGTAGCGGCGAAAAAACTTCAGGATATTCTGCGCGCGCTTCCCGATAAAACCCAGGTGACCCTGGAGACTGACGAATCGCGGCTTCATGCAAAAGCGGGAAAGAGCCGGTTTCACCTGCAAACGCTTCCGGCCGAGGATTTTCCCAAATTTCCCGCAGGTTCCGAGCCTCAGGCGAAGCTAACCTTAAAGCAGAAGGAACTGAAACACCTGCTGTCCCTGGTTCAGTACGCCATGGCCCAGCAGGACATCCGTTATTATTTGAATGGTTTGCTGTTGCTGACTGAAGAAAATCAGATAAAGGTTGTGGCGACCGATGGTCATCGTCTGGCGTTTGCGCTGATGACGCTTGAAGCTCCGCTGGAAAAAAGAGAAGTGATCCTCCCGCGCAAGGTGGTGCTGGAGCTGGCGAGGCTATTGAATGATACGGATGAATCGGTAACGGTGGAGATCCTGCAAAACCAGGTACGTTTCAGTTTTTCAAATGTTGTGCTGGTAACCAAAGTAGTGGACGGCAAATTTCCCGACTACAACCGGGTTATTCCGACGGGCTACCAAAAACATTTTGATATCAACCGGCTGTTACTTCTGCAAACCCTGCAGCGCGCATCCATTTTATCAAACGAAAAGTTTCGTGGCGTCCGCTTGATTCTGACAGCGGATAATCTTCGTATCGTTTGCAACAACAGCGAGCAGGAGGAGGCGGAGGAAGAACTCGAACTTCAATATGATGGCGAAGCTCTGGATATCGGCTTCAACATCAGCTACCTCCTGGATGTGCTGAACAACCTTGACGATCAAACCGTGCGATGCGCTTTCGGCGATGCTAACAGCAGTGCGCTGATCACAATCCCGGGAAACGAGGATTTCAAGTATGTGGTCATGCCGATGAGGATATAAGCGGATAATAAATACGCCTCGGCCCAGCAGAAGGATGAGTAGGAAGGGTGAAGCGAATCGTAATCCATCAAATCAACCTGCATGGGTTGCAGCTAACGCCTTCACTCATCCTATAGGCTACACATTTCCCCGGCGCAAGTGAATTTGGTAGGGCGGGCTCTGCCCGCCAACGATCGGCGGACAGAGTCCGCCCTACAGAGCCCACATTTTTCCCCAACCGTTTCACGTGAAACTGAAGTCATCAATCTTATGAATGAGAAAGAACGTTCCAGACAAAAAAAAGCGGAAGCCTCGGCTGATTATGGCTCCGAGAGCATCAAGATCCTGAAAGGGCTTGACGCGGTGCGCAAACGGCCCGGCATGTATATCGGCGATACCAGCGATGGCACCGGCCTGCATCACATGGTATTTGAAGTGCTGGATAACGCCATCGACGAAGCGCTGGCAGGACATTGCGACGAGATAAGCGTCATCATCCATCCCGATAATTCCATCACTGTCCAGGACAACGGCCGCGGCATACCCACAGGCATCAAGCGCGATGATGAAATGAAACGCTCCGCTGCCGAGATCGTTATGACAGAGCTTCATGCCGGCGGAAAATTCGATGCCAACTCCTACAAGGTATCCGGAGGGCTGCATGGCGTAGGCGTATCCGTGGTTAATGCATTATCAGAATGGTTGCGGCTTACCATTCGCCGCGACGGCCTGATTCATCAGATCGAGTTTCGCATGGGTGTGCCGGTCGCTCCATTGGCCGTAACCGGCAAGACCGAACGGCGCGGCACGGAAGTCCACTTCCTTGCCAGCAAGGAGATTTTCGGCGACATCGAATATCACTATGACATTTTCGCGAAACGCCTGCGGGAGCTGTCGTTTCTCAATAATGGTGTCAAGATTCATCTGGTGGACCAGCGCAGTGCCAAGGAGGAAACATTTGCTTTCGTCGGCGGTGTGAAAAGCTTCGTTGAATATATCAATCGCACCAAGTCCGTCCTTCACCCCAGCATCTTTTACGCCATCAGCGAAAAAGACAACATCGTGGTCGAAGTTTCCATGCAGTGGAACGATAGTTATTCCGAACAGGTGCTGTGCTTCACCAACAACATCCCGCAAAAGGATGGCGGCACGCACCTTACCGGTTTGCGTGCGGCCATGACTCGCACTCTCAACAACTATATCGAAAAGAACGAGCTGGCAAAAAAAGCCAAAGTTGAGACTTCCGGTGACGACATGCGGGAGGGTTTGTCCTGCGTACTGTCCGTGAAGCTGTTCGAGCCCAAATTTTCATCGCAAACCAAGGAAAAGCTTGTTTCCTCGGAAGTGCGCCCGGCCGTGGAAGAAATCGTCGCGTTGAAGCTGGCGGAATTCCTGCTGGAGCATCCCCTGGATGCCAAGACGATCTGCGGCAAGATCATCGATGCCGCAAGGGCGCGCGAAGCGGCGCGTAAAGCCCGTGAGTTGACCCGGCGCAAGGGCGTGCTGGACGGCATGGGCTTGCCCGGCAAGCTGGCGGATTGCCAGGAGAAGGACCCGGCGCAGTCCGAGCTTTATCTGGTTGAGGGCGACTCAGCAGGAGGCTCCGCCAAGCAGGGGCGCGATCGCAAGTTTCAGGCGATTCTGCCATTAAAAGGAAAAATCCTGAACGTTGAAAAGGCGCGTTTCGACAAGCTCATTTCGTCTCAGGAAATCGCCTCGCTCATCACCGCTCTCGGGACCGGCATCGGCAAGGATGAATACAATCCCGACAAATTACGCTACCACCGCATCATTATCATGACTGACGCCGATGTGGACGGCTCGCACATCCGCACCCTGCTGCTCACCTTCTTCTATCGGCAAATGCCGGATCTGATCGAACGCGGACATGTTTTCATTGCCCAGCCTCCGCTGTACAAGCTCAAGCACGGCAAGCAGGAACGCTATGTCAAGGACGATCATGAGCTCAAGCAATACCTGCTGGGGCTGGCGTTGACGGATGCGGAATTGCACCCTGGGGAAGACAAATCACCTCTTTCGGGAGAAGCGCTGGAACAGATCGCTAACGAGTACCTGCTGGCGGAAGCCGTGATCGACCGCATGAGTTCCCTGATCGATCGCGAAGTGATGCATGCGTTGCTGCGGCATCCCGATGTGGATTTGAGTAGCGAAAGCGGCGCGGCCGAAAGCGCAGCCAGGCTCGCCGCTCATGTGGCGACAGTGAAAGTTGAACCCGAGTATGATGCCGCTGCCGAGGAATTCCGCCTGAAAATCACCCGTATGCACCATGGCAACGTCCGCGCATCGTACCTTGATCAGGATTTTCTCGACAGCGGCGATTACACGCAAATCAGGAAGACTGCGGAAGTGCTCGATGGCCTGATAGGTCCCGGTGCTTATATCAAACGCGGCGATCAGAAGCAGTTGGTCAGCAATTTCAAGCAGGCACTCGACTGGCTCCTGGAGGAAGTGAAAAAAGGCGTCAGTACCCAGCGCTACAAAGGCCTGGGCGAAATGAACCCGATCCAGCTATGGGAAACCACCATGGACCCCAAGACCCGCCGGCTGCTGCGTGCCCAGATCGAGGACAGCATCGCCGCCGATGAAATTTTCACCACCCTGATGGGGGATGTGGTCGAGCCGAGGCGGGCATTTATTGAGAACAATGCGCTCGGGGTGAGGAATTTGGACGTTTAGCCCAGCGCAGGTAATATATAGATATAGGATTTCCCAGTAGTCTAGGTTACTTTGTGAGAACAGTTTTCTAGGTATA
>DATJHX010000232.1:0-13710 GCA_035493655.1 Nitrosospira sp. | reverse complement strand
ACCTTATGGCCAGTTCGCTACAAGGGCGCTACAAGGGCCGTCATACACTTTTTGCGGCACATGGCTGTGTTGCAACTCCTTGGAACGGAATAGCGCCCCAGAGCGTTGCCCGAGGGGGCCTGCGAAGCGGGGATCGGGCAGCGGCGGGAATGCCCGACCGCGCCCATGGTGCGCCGAACGTCCATATCCCACTTGTTGGATGCCATTCACCTTAACCGGCGATGTTACCAGTGATTGGTCTTGCGGTATATCTCTTGTTCTCCTTTCCCCTATCGACCACATATAACATCCTCTCATCCTGCAAGCGGGGCCTCAGTATGTCCCGATCTCATCAACGGCAAAAAGGCGCCGGTACTCCCGGATGGCATAGCGATCGGTCATTCCCGCAATATAATCGGCAATTGCCTGATGCTTATCCTGATGAAATTTTGCCTGATACTCATGCGGGAGAAGCCGGATGTCAGCGCGGAAGGCGTTGAACAGCATCTGGATGATATGGCGCGCCTTGGCACTCATGCGCGCCACCTTGTAGTGACGGTAAAGATGGTCGTGCAGGAATTTTTTCAGTTCCTGCTGCTCGTGCCGCAGTGCCGGACTGAAATCGATCAGGCAGGGGGCGATGCGTACCGCGGACAAGGTTTCCAGGCGAGCATCGGCTATGTTGGCTGCGCTTTGCGTGATCAGATCGCCTACCAGCGTGTTGATCATTCTCCGCACGGTTTCATGAATCAAACGGCGGCCTGAAATATTCGGATAGTGCTTTTTAGCTGAAACCAGGTGCCGGCCGAATAGCGCGATATCCTCAAGCTGCTGCTGTAAAATCAGGCCGGAGCGCAAGCCATCGTCAACATCATGGTTGTTATACGCGATTTCGTCGGCCAGGTTTGCAAGCTGGGCCTCCAGCGAGGGCCGCTGATCAATAAGAAAGCGTTCGCCCACATCTCCCAGTTTTTGCGCATTTTTTCTCGCGCAATGCTTAAGTATGCCCTCGCGTGTTTCAAAACACAGATTCAGCCCATCAAAAGCCCCGTAATGCTCCTCCAGCACATCCACCACCCGCAGGGACTGAAGATTATGTTCAAAGCCGCCATACTCACGCATGCAATCGTTCAAAGCGTCCTGCCCCGCATGGCCAAATGGCGTATGGCCCAGATCATGGGCGAGGGCAATCGCTTCGACCAAATCTTCGTTCAGTTGCAGGTTCCGGGCAACGGAGCGCCCGATCTGCGCTACTTCGAGGCTATGCGTCAGGCGCGTGCGAAACAGGTCGCCTTCGTGATTGACGAAAACCTGGGTTTTATACTCGAGCCGACGGAAAGCTGTAGAATGGATGATCCGGTCGCGGTCGCGCTGGAATGGCGCGCGCCCTGACGCCGGCTCCTCGGGAATTCGGCGCCCCCGCGAATTTTCCTGTGTTACCGCATAAGGCGCCAGCTCATGCATTGCCGGTGCATTCCACAAGAGTCGCAGTGAGCATGCCCAGGGGAATATCGGAGCGAATGGACGCCCTGCCAATGCTTTCGAGCAGCACAAAACGCATCTTCCCGCCCTCGACCTTCTTGTCCAGCCCCATCAGACGCAAATACTCCCCTGCGCCCAGATTGGGGGCCACGGAAGGCAATCCCACCCGCGCATAAAGCTCGCGAATGCGCATTACGTCCCCGGAATTGATCAGATGCATCCGCTGGGAGAGCTCTGCCGCCAGTATGGTACCGGCCGCGACCGCTTCACCGTGTAGCCACACACCATAACCCATCGCGTTTTCGATAGCGTGGCCGAATGTATGGCCCAGGTTGAGTAAGGCGCGCACGCCACTTTCATGCTCATCAGCTTCCACGATTCCGGCCTTGTTGATGCAACTGCGCCTTATTGCCTCGACCAGTATTTCGGCCTTCCGCGCCAGGAGGCCTGCAATATTTTCTTCGAGCCAATGCAGGAAAGCGGGATCGCGAATGAGGCCATATTTAATGATTTCGGCAATGCCCGCGCGCAACTCCCTGTCCGGCAGGGTATCGAGCGTGGCGGGGTCCGCAATGACCGCTCGAGGTTGGTAAAAGGCTCCAATCATGTTCTTGCCCAGCGGATGATTGATTCCGGTCTTGCCGCCCACCGAAGAATCAACCTGGGCCAGGAGCGTGGTGGGAACCTGAAAGAATGGCACTCCGCGCAAATAAGTTGCGGCCGCAAATCCCGTCAGGTCACCCACGACGCCGCCACCCAGCGCGATGATCGAGGTACCCCTTTCACAGCGATGCGCCAGAAGCGCATCATATATGAGGTTCAACGTTTGCCAGTTTTTGTATTCTTCGCCGTCAGGGAGAACGATGGGCACTGACACCACGCCATGGCTATCCAGCGCACTGCGCAATGTTTCCATGTAAAGCGGTGCAACAGTCGTATTGGATACGATCGCAACCCGTTTCTGGGGCAGGCGCTCCAGAAAAAGCTCCGGCTGACTCAGAATGCCCTCACCGATATGTATGGGGTAACTGCGTTGGCCAGGCGCGGAACCGAGCGCTACGGTAATTGTTTGCATTAGTTTCCGGTTAAAGCAGTATGTCGATAAAACCGGTCTCGATCCTGAGCATCTGTTAAGGAACTGCTGAACAAATCCTCGCTGACCGCGTTGCTGTTAAAATCGGGATGATCATAAGGCGCGCGACGCTGGTCGTAGCTGGGACTACGATGCCAAGGAGCGCAACGCCATGAGCGCACGATTTTACCGCAACCCGGATGGGACGGGGTTTTGCAGGCTGTCTGCCTTGTCAGGCTCCTGGCGAAGGGGGTCAGCCATTCGCGTCGTCGCCTTTCGCGCATTCCATCCCGCAAAGCCGCCGTCGCGCCAGCGGAGATTTGTTCAGCAATTCCTTAAATGACAACCGGTTTTTATTATTTAAAATCCGTGGAATACCCCTACCGTCGTTTCCGCGAAAGCGGAAACCCATGATTTGAACTTCCAGGCGTTGAAAATCTGGATATCCGCTTTCGCGGGTATGACGCTATCATGATAAGGAGAGATGGTTGTTCTCGTGAAATTGTCAAATTTATCCGGGATAAGTTATTCCAGAAAGCCGTTTTTTCTATCGGATTTTAAATGAATAAAATTACAGAGGCTTGACGACCACCAGTATTACCACGGCGATCAGGATCAACACCGGAATTTCATTGAACCAGCGATAATAAACATGACCGTGCCGATTGCGATCATGCTTGAAATCTGCCAGAAGCCTGCCACAGTAGAGATGATAAACGAGAAGGAGCAATACCAATGCGAGCTTGGCATGCAGCCAGCCACCCGAAATTCCAAAGCCGAGCCATAGCCACAGGCCGAAAACGGCAGCCAGGACTGCGCTCGGATTCATGATGCCATAATAGAGTTTGCGTTCCATGATCTTGAAACGCTCGATTCCCGGCGGGTCGGTGGTCATGGCGTGATATACAAATAGACGGGGCAAATAAAACAGCCCGGCGAACCATGCGACTACGAAAATGATGTGAAAAGACTTCACCCAGAGCATTCGATTTTCTGGTCTTGTTAAGGTGACGAGAACTGGCGGGTTGGACGGGCATGCGCGACCGGGAACGGCCCTATCATAGCCGCCCCCGTATGGGCAAATTAACAATTATAACGGAATGCGCCACTCTCGGAGGAGCGGCATAGTTTCATGTGGTCTGGTCCCTCAGACCGCGACGATCTCGAGATCGGGGTCTATCGACCTCAACATATTTTGAATACCCCGCAGTGTGCCTGTGATTGAACTCGGACAAGTACCGCATGCGCCCTGATAGTGCACGCTGAGCTTATTACCTTCCAACCCCAACACATGAAGATCTCCACCGTCATTTTGGAGATAGGGGCGCACCTCCTCGTCCAGCAATGCATTGATCGTCTCGAGGCGCTCCTGGTCCTCGGGGCTTAAGCCTGCAATGGCGGCGGTTGCTTCGGCGACCTTGGCCGCCGATTTCGAGTCCGCGGCAGGCGCAGCGCGGATCGGGTCGGCAACCGCGCGCGCGAGGTCCTGCCAGTCGGCGCCGCCATCCTGGGTAATCGTGATCCAGCGATCGACATAAAAAACGTTGGTCACGTGGTCAATATCGAATAAAGCGGCAGCCAAGGGATCATCCTTGGCCTCCTCCGCGTTGTCATACGAGCGCGTAACGCCCCAGGTCAACGGTTCCCTCAGGATGAATTTCAAGGCGTTGCGGTTTGGCGTACCCTCTATTTCAGCTATTTTTGGCATTTTGTTCCTCCTGTCAATCAGGCGAGACAACCATGAGGTCAAGCATCCCCTATCGCGGCGTGCATGGGATCATCCTCCGCCTCGGTCGAGGTGGTGTTAACGGAATTAAGCGCGGCGTGCAGCGTATGCCATGGCAGAATTGCGCATTTTACCCGCGTCGGCAAATCGCGAACCCCTGCGAAAACCGTCAACCGCCCCAGGTGGTGAGGACTTTTAATGTCGAGCTTGCCAACCGCCATATCGCGGAATTCCTGAATCATTGTTTCCGCGTCGGTACGTGTCTTACCTTTGACGACAGTCGTCATCATTGATGCCGACGCCTTGCAAATGGCGCACGACTCCCCATGGAACGCAATTTGGTCGATATGCTCGCCATCGAGATGGAGCTCGATGTCGAGGTGGTCGCCGCACAGTGGATTATGGCCAACGGCATGATGACTCGCATTCTCGAGCGTACCGTAATTGCGGGGCTTCTTGTTGTGATCGAGGATGACCTCTTGATAGAGTGATTTCGAATTCATTACGTAAAAATCTTTTGTACGGCCCGGAGGCTTGCAATAAATGCATCCACCTCAGCCATTGTATTGTAAAAGGCAAATGAAGCGCGCGTGGTCGCGGGCACGCCGAGGCGCAACATCACCGGCTGCACACAGTGATGCCCAGTGCGCACAGCTACCCCCTCCTGATTCAGGAGCGTACCGATATCATGCGGATGTATCCCCTTGACCTCAAAAGACAGGACGGCGGTTTTCACTGCAGCAGTGCCTATGATACGCAGGCCTGCCATATCGTTCATTAATTCGGTCGCATAGTTAAGCAGATCAAGCTCATACGCGGCGATGGCCTCCAGGCCGACCGCCGACAGATAATCCACGGCCGCTCCCAATCCAATTGCGGCAGCAATGGGAGGCGTACCGGCTTCGAATTTGTGGGGAATGGAATTATAGACAGTTTTTTCAAAGGTTACGGACAGGATCATATCCCCGCCCCCCTTGAATGGCTGCATACGTTCGAGCAATTCAGCCTTACCATAGAGAATGCCAATGCCAGTGGGTCCACATAGCTTGTGGCCAGAAAAAGCATAAAAGTCGCAATCAAGGTCCTGCACGTCGATTTTCATGTGAGGCGCAGCCTGCGCCCCATCGATGAGCACCGGTACTCCCTTCGAATGTGCAAACTCAATCATCTGCTTGATGGGGTTGATGGTGCCGAGCGCGTTTGATACGTGCATCACGCTGACAAATCGGGTGCGTTCGTTAAAAAGCTTCTCGTACTCATCGACGAGAAGCTCACCGGCATCATTGATAGGCACGACTCGGATTTTCGCACCCTTCTCTTCCGCAAGCATTTGCCACGGAACAATGTTTGAATGATGCTCGAGTGTGGTCAGAATGATTTCATCGCCGGCCCCAATGAATTTACGGCCGTAACCGTGCATGACCAGATTGATCGAGTCGGTAGTACCGCTGGTGAAGATAACTTCACTTTCTTCCCGGGCATTGATGAAACTCTGCAGTTTCCTGCGGGAGTCTTCATATTCAGCCGTGGCGAGCTCGGATAAATAGTGCACGCCCCGATTGATATTTGCATGCTGAGCCGTTTGATAACGCACCAGACGATCGATCACCGGCTGCGGCATTTGGCTGGATGCCGCATTGTCAAGATAGACCAGTGGTTTACCCTCGACCTGGAGCTTGAGGATCGGAAAATCGGCACGAATGCGTTCAACGTCAAGCGACGGACCGAATTGGGATTTCAGGGGGGGCTCTACAAGATTCATGATTCAGTTTTTCCGGGTTTGTTCCAGCACCGTTCGCTCAAGCCGATGTTTGAGCGAATCGATGGGTATGCGGTCTATGATCTCCGCGCCAAACGCGTAGGTCAGCAGGTTTCGTGCTGCCACCTCGGACAAACCGCGGCTCTTGAGATAAAACAACTCTTCGTTATCAAGTTGCCCGACGGTTGCACCGTGGGCGCATTTTACGTCATCCGCAAAAATTTCGAGCTGTGGCTTGGTATCGATCCGAGCTCTCCCGCTCAACAGCAGATTACGGCTCGACTGTGAAGAATCGGTACGCTGGGCGCCAGGCCGCACGATGATCTTGCCGTTAAATACCCCATGCGCCGCACCATCGATAATGCATTTATGCAACTGGCGGCTGACGCCGTCGGGTGTCGCATGATCTATGCTGGTATGCGTATCGGCAAGCTGGCGCCCGCTGATCAAGGCCAAACCGTCAACCGAACACTCGGCCCCCTCGGAGGCAAGAACCGCGTTCAAATCATAGCGGGAAATGCGCGCGCCGAACGCAACGCTGACAGACCTGTAATGGCTTGAGCGGGCGAGCGATACCGCGCAATTAGCTACGTGGAATGCCTGCCCGCTGTCGCGCTGAAGCCGGGTGTGATGAACTTGCGCATTATCGCCAATTGCGATTTCAGTCACCGCATTGGTGATATAGGGGCCTTCCTGCAACGTGACGTAATCCTCGACCAAGGTGACGGCGCTACCCGAACCGGCAATCAGCAGGCACCTCGGATGGGTTGTTGATTCCGCCTGAGTCGCGATGAACAGCAGGTGCACGGGCCGCCGTACCACTGTATTGCGAGGCACGATAATCAGCGCGGCATCATGCAGAAATGCGGTATTAAGCGCGGCGAAGAGATTATCCTGAAACCCGGCATGGCGGCCGAGGTGAGGCTCTATCGCTTTTGCATGGGTAGCCAGCGAGCCTGAAAGGTTCGTGACGATCAAATCGGCGCCGCTCTCGCTCGATTGGGTGGATAACTGCGGCATATACATACCGTCAACAAACACGAGCCTGATCGACGCTTCCTTCAGATAGAAATGCTCGACATCTTCCTTTTGCACTGAAGATATCGCGTGCACCGGCTGGAACGACAATTTGGCCAGAGGCGAAATATCCGTGAAACGCCATTCTTCATCCCGTGTAGTCGGTACTTTCAGCATGCCCGCACGATCGACCGCGTTGGCACGCAACTGGTTGAACCATGCCAGGGGACTCCGAGGCAACTGCGGCTGACCCTGAAGCAGACTTTCGAGATAACTGTTATCGCTAACCATGCCCATGCCCATGCTCATGCACCAGCCGTAGCATGGCGCGCGACACCGACCCAGTCATAACCATGTTCCTCGAGATCGAGCGCGAGTTCTTTGCCGCCCGTTTTGATGATGCGGCCCGACTGCATCACATGCACAAAATCCGGTACGATATAGTTAAGCATGCGCTGGTAATGCGTCACCAGGATAATCGCGTTATCCTTACTGGCAAGTTTGTTCACGCCGTGGGTAACGATCCTCAGCGCATCGATATCGAGACCCGAGTCGGTCTCGTCAAGGATCGCGAGCCGTGGCTCCAGCAACGCCATTTGCAATATTTCGTTTCGTTTTTTTTCGCCGCCGGAAAACCCTTCATTGACCCCGCGATCCAGAAAATCCGGGTTCATTTCCAGCAATTTCATCTTCTCGCGCACGAAATCCTCAAACTCGAGCGGATCAAGCTCATCCTTGCCCCGTTGCGCCTGCACGGTATTATAGGCAAGCCGCAGAAAGTGGCTGTTGGCAACGCCGGGTATTTCGATTGGATACTGAAAAGCGAGAAACACACCGGCACGCGCGCGTTCTTCGGGTTTGAGATCGAATAGATTCTGGCCTTCGAAGGTGACTGATCCGCCAGTGACCCGGTAGGCGCTGTGGCCGGCAAGCACCTTCGCAAACGTGCTTTTACCCGAACCGTTCGTCCCCATGATTGCATGCACTTCACCGCTTCGCACCGTCAGGTCTATGCCCTTGAGTATCTCGATGCCATTGACGGTAGCGCGCAGATCGCGCACTTCAAGCAGTACTTTGCTGCCCGGATAAATCATCCCACACTCCCTTCGAGCTTGAAGCCTAGCAATTTTGTCGCCTCAACGGCGAACTCCATCGGCAATTGTTGAAACACGTCCTTGCAAAACCCATTAATAATCATTGATACCGCTTCCTCATTGCCGATGCCGCGTTGCGCAAAATAGAACAATTGGTCTTCGCCTATTTTTGAGGTCGATGCTTCATGCTCGACCTTGGCTTCCTGATTGCGGACCTGGATGTAGGGAAAAGTATTGGCGCTGCACTGGTCGCCGATCAGCATCGAGTCGCACTGTGAATAATTCCGCGCGCCGCTCGCAGTAGGCGCAATCCTGACTAGCCCCCGGTAGCTGTTGTTCGAGTGTCCCGCCGAGATGCCTTTGCTGACGATCGTGCTGCGCGTATTTTTGCCGATATGTACCATTTTGGTGCCGGTATCCGCCTGCTGATAATTGTTGGTTACCGCGACAGAATAGAATTCCCCAACCGAGTTATCACCTTGCAGAATGCAGGACGGGTATTTCCAGGTAATCGCCGAGCCGGTTTCGACCTGAGTCCACGAAATGCGTGAATTGGCTCCTTTCGCCAAACCCCGCTTGGTAACGAAGTTATAAATACCGCCCACGCCATTTTCGTCGCCTGCGTACCAGTTCTGTACCGTCGAGTATTTGATGTCCGCGTTATCGAGGGCAACCAGCTCCACCACTGCGGCATGCAGTTGGTTGGTATCGAATTTTGGAGCGGTGCAACCTTCGAGATAGGATACGGACGCGCCCTCCTCGGCAATGATCAGGGTCCGTTCGAACTGTCCCGATTCCTCGGTGTTGATGCGAAAGTAGGTCGAAAGGTCCATAGGACATTTGACCCCCTTGGGAAGGAAACAGAACGTGCCGTCCGTAAATACTGCCGAGTTGAGTGCCGCATAGTAGTTGTCCCCCACCGGCACAACCGTACCCAGATACTGACGTACCAGAGCTGGATAGGAATGAACAGCTTCGGAAATCGAACAGAAAATGATACCGACTTCCGCAAGTTTTTGTTTGTACGTGGTCGCGACCGACACACTGTCAAAAATGACGTCGACCGCAACACCGGCCAAGGCCGCCCGCTCGTGCATCGGCACGCCGAGTTTTTCGAAAGTACGCAACAGTTCAGGATCGACCTCGTCCATGCTGCTTAGTTTCTTTTTCGGCTTGGGTGCCGCGTAATAACTGATCGCCTGAAAATCGATCTTGGGATACTTGACGTTGGGCCATTTCGGCTCTTTCATGGTCAACCATTGGCGATATGCATTAAGGCGAAACTCGAGCAGCCACTCGGGTTCGCTCTTCTTCGTCGAAATGAGCCTGATAATATCTTCGTTAAGCCCCTTTGGCGCGACATCGGACTCGATGTCCGTCACAAAGCCGTGCTTGTAAGGCTGATTGACCAGATTTTGTAATACTGCACTCATCAGATTGCTTCTCCAATATCCTTCACGTCGACGATAATATCCCGAAACTCCAACCTGAAATGCTTGCGCATCTCTTCGCTTTTGCTGGCGCCTTCCGAGTCATTCAAAGCTAAACCAGTTTCAAAGCTAAACCAGTTAAACCTTGGCTGGTTCTTTCACGCTAAAGCTTTCTCCGCAACCGCAGGTATTGTCAACATTGGGATTCCCGACCCTGAAGGAGTCGTTAAGCCCCTCCCGCACAAAATCGACACGGGAGCCGTCGAGGTATGGCAAGCTGCCGGCATCCACCACGACGCCAGCGTCATAAGACTCGAACATCTGATCACCCGCGCGCAATTCATCCGCATAATCGAAGGTGTAGGCAAATCCGGAGCAACCCTCTTTTTTCACGCCAACGCGCAATCCCAGCCCTTTGCCGCGCTTCGCAAGCTGCTTCCGGATTTGCTTTGCCGCATTTTCGGTTAACATAACCGCCATCATTATTCTCCAGTCACCGCAAAACGAATGCGGGTACTTGCTATCAGGCTGTCACCGCGCTACGCTCGCGCCCAGCCATTGCACGCTCCCGCTCAGGCAGGGCTCGCTCACGCTCGGGCATGCCTTTCCGCATATCCAGCATTTGCACTACGCCGCTCTGCCTCACTTTCTGTTCATCCACCAATTGTTTCAGTGTAATTGCACCAAGATGATCGAAGATCAGGTCGTTCAGCCTTACCCACAAGTCATGAGTCATGCATTTTTTGTCATTATGGCAATTCTCTTTTCCATTGCATTGCGTCGAATCGATCGGCTCGTCAACGGCAAGGATAATCTCGGCAATCGAGACCTGCCCCATATCCCTGGCAAGGCAATAACCGCCTCCCGGACCTCGCACGCTATCAACCAGCGAACGCTGGCGCAGCTTGGCGAACAATTGCTCAAGATAAGATAGAGAGATTTGCTGGCGCTGACTAATCTCGGCAAGCGTTACCGGCTGAGTGGTGCGCTGCATGGCAAGATCCAATAGAGCCGTTACCGCAAACCGTCCTTTCGTTGTTAGCCTCATGATTACTCCTTTCTGCTCTCGTCATTCAATTAAAGTAGACATGTTTACCCATTAATCAGTTCAGCCAATAGATGACTGATTTAGTCAACTATAAGATACTTGATTGATTTAGTCAACTATAAGACTTAGGCAACTACAAGACTTAACAACCATCGGCCAAGGCCAGCGGATTGGGGACTGAAACGCCTCATACGCGAATTGAACGGCATTCGTCGGGAGAAATGGATTTCGGCGCGAGCGAGTCATGCATTGATAAAATAGATTATCAGGGGCAAAAATTTACTCTTATCCTTGCTTGTTTTGCTATGACTTAAAGATGCTTAAAGAACTTCAGGCGCGAGCACCGATAAGTAAGGGTTCCACCTGCCAGTAGGGAATCCAGGGCTAAAAACTCAATGAATATAAGTCAGAATGACAGCGGCGAAGTACGCCGCTTGCGGCAAACAATAGAGGATTTGGAAGCTCTCTCGGCCCTGCCTGCGGCGTGGGCTGGCCTGGGACCGGCGGACATTGCCAGGAGGCTTGCGAAAGTTCTCTTAAGTACCCTTGATCTTGACATGGTTTATATCCGGCTTGGTCAGCCTGGCAACTCTGGCTTTACAGAGACTGTACGCAGCAAGCATCGTCCTGATGCCGACAGCCATATTTCCGAAGCGCAGGCTTCGCTCGCTTCCCTCTTGGCCGGGGTTGCTTTGGTTCCGGTTACGATGGTGCCTGATCCGTTTGGAACCGGCGCTCTGCGAACGACCGTCACCCGGTTCGGCGAGGAGCATGATGTTTTGGTCGCTGGTTCCCAGCGCGCAAACTTCCCAACTGAGGAAGAACAGCTACTGCTGGAGTTTGCTGCTAACCAGACAGCCGTCGTCTTGCAGCGCCAGCGGGCCGAGCAGACCCTCCAGCAAAGCGAGGAGCGGTTCCGTGACTTTGCCGACGCCGCTCCGGCCATACTTTGGGTGACCGAGCCGGACGGCTCCTGCTCTTTCATTTCTCAGGGGTGGTACGAGTTCACGGGCCAAGGCGAGGACGAAGGCCTGGGTTACGGGTGGCTTGATGCCATGCACCCGGACGACCGGGAGGAAGCAACCAAACATTTTCTGTCTGCAAACGAGCGGAACGAAGCATTCTCCATTGAGTACCGGTTGCGGCGGGCCGATGGCGTGTACAGGTGGGTCATCGACGCGGGGCGCCCACGCTTTTCCCGGAGCGGCCAATTCCTCGGATATGCCGGAAACGTACTGGACATCACCGACCGCAAGCAATCCGAAGAAGCGATGGCCAATCTCCTTGCAATGGAGAAGCAGCGCGCTGCGCTTCTGGCACAGGTGGCCAATGCAAGCAAGTCGATGAACGCGGCCCTGTCGATGGACAGTATTGCCCGAATTTTGACCGAAGAGGCGCGTTCTATGCTTGGAGCTCACCAGGCGGTCACTTCTCTGACTGTTCCGGACGATCGGCCTCGGGTGCTTAACATGATGTCGCTGTCGGACAAGTATGCCGGCGACCGCACTTATCTGGAGAAGTCGGATATATCGCGCATTGGTATCGAGGTGAGCCATACCAATCGTCCAATGCGAATGACTCGACAAGAGCTGGAAAACCATCCAGTCTGGAAGGAGTTTGAAAAACATGCCAAAGATCATCCACTGATGAGGGGTTGGCTCGCTGTGCCGCTGATTGGTCATGGAGGGAAGAATCTCGGGTTGGTCCAGCTTATGGACAAGGCTCAAGGCGAATTCACTGAAGAGGATGAGGCGATTCTCGTACAGCTTGCTGCCATTGCCTCTGCCGGGATCGAAAACGCACGCCTGTATGAGCAGGTACGGGAGCAGGATCGACGCAAGGATGAATTCCTCGCAATCCTGGCTCACGAACTGAGAAATCCTCTTGCGCCCATTCGTACTGGACTTGCTGTGCTCAAGCTGGCACCTTCAATCGATGCCATGGTGAAGACACGGGAGATCATGGAGCGACAGGTCGAACACATGGTCCGTCTCATCGACGATCTGCTTGATGTCTCCCGCATTACCCGCGGAAAAGTGCAGCTCAAGAAAGAGCGGATAGATGTCCGCACAATATTGGATACAGCTCTTGAAGTAAGCCGGCCGTTTATTGAGGAAAGCCGGCACCGGCTATTCATTTCGACGCCTGAAGAGGCGCTCCTGCTCGACGCGGACCCGACGCGTATGGCCCAGGTAGTAAGTAACCTTATGAATAACGCTGCGAAGTACACTCCTGAAGGCGGACGAATCGAGTTATCCGCTGAGAGAGATCACAATGGAGACCACGACGACGTAATCATCCGGGTGCGGGATAACGGCGTCGGGCTTACGTCAGAGGCACTGCCAAAGGTTTTTGAATTATTCAGCCAGGTCGGAAAAACCCTTGATCGCTCGCAAGGAGGATTGGGCATCGGACTGGCCCTCGTCAAGCGACTTGTCGAAATGCATGGCGGACAGGTTGCGGCAGAAAGCCCAGGCCTAGGACAAGGCAGTACGTTCGTTGTTCGTCTTCCCCTCGCGGCAACGCAGGTAATCAACGGGCGGCAAGTCCCTGGAGAGGAGAATGCCAGCAGTCTATCTGTTCCCCGTCGTATTCTGGTAGTGGACGACAATGTGGATGGTGCCGAGACAATTGCCATGCTCCTTACGTTGTTCGGGCATACGGTAAAGACCGTTCACAATGGACCAGACGCCCTGGAAACCGCTCATTCCTTTCAACCTGGCGTAATGTTCCTCGACATTGGCCTTCCGGGCATGAGCGGGTACGAAGTCGCGCAACAACTCCGTTCTGATTCAAACATGAACGGCTTGATTCTTGTAGCTTTAACCGGATGGGGATCTGAAGAGGACCGACAACGCGCGCAAAGTGTTGGATTTGACTATCACCTTACCAAGCCTGTGGGAATGGAAAAGCTACAATCATTACTGATCCAGATTGACGCAAACAGCAAATAGTCATTTAGGGAACCGCTGAACAAATCCTCGCTGAGCGCGTTGCTGTTAAAATCGGGATGATCATAAGGCGCGCGACGCTGGTCGTAGCTGGGACTACGATGCCAAGGAGCGCAACGCCATGAGCGCCCGATTTTACCGCAACCCGGATG
>DATJHX010000231.1:0-4455 GCA_035493655.1 Nitrosospira sp. | reverse complement strand
GTCTGGGCTCGCTACTCGCGCTTCAGGCGCCTCCGCCGTTGCTTCAGATACCATCGCTTCCGGAATTTGAGCTTCCTGAGTTTCGGCTTCCAGATTCATGGCTTCAGTCCCTGAAGCCTGGGTTACCGCTCCCGGAACTTTCGTTTCTGCACGGATAGGTTGGGGACTGACCAGTTCCTGAAGTGTCGTTTCCTGAAGTTCTGCTCCTGGAGCCGCTGTTTCTCCTGTTACAGATTCCACACCAGCTTCAGCAGTGGCTTCAGCCTGTGTTATTTCAGGCCCAGATGTTGGAGGTAACTGCTGTTCAGACACAGCGGCGGCGGGTGATTCATCCCTGGGCTGGTATGTGGAGGATTCTTCATGCGTTTCTTCAACCTTTCCCTGATCCAGATCATCGGTTTCCGGTTCCTTGATCGTGGAGAGCGTTGAAAACGCGTTAAATACTTCAGCGCAGCGTCCACAACGCACGTCGCCCCTGTGCGCCTGTAAATGGAGCGGCGTCACGCGGAAAGTAGTAGCGCAGTGAGGACAGCGAGTGATCAGTGCCATGGCGAAGTTATGGGAAGTCGAGTTTCAGTTCCTCGTTCCTGTCAATAATACCCATCCCGCCTGCTCTTGAGCGATACGCATGTCGAAGCTCTGCTGATAAGCTCGCATCACCTCCTCCGCCTGCTCGGACAGAACGCCCGATAGCGCGATACTGCCGCCGGCGCGGGTAGCCTTGATTAAGATCGGAGCAAGCATGATCAAGGGGTTTGCAAGAATGTTGGCCACAACTACATCAACAACCATATCCGTAGCTCTTTTCGGGGTATTTGCCTGATCTGCAAAATTGGCTGTATGGAATTCCACATTCGCTTCGCAGTGGTTGAGCAGCGCATTGCTGCGGCTTGCCGCAACCGCCAGCGGGTCGATATCCACACCTACCACGTGAGCCGCACCAAGTTTGGAAGCGGCAATGGTCAATATGCCCGAACCACAGCCATAATCCAGGACATCTTCGCCCGCTTGCAGATTTGAGTCAAGCCAGGCAAGGCACAACTGGGTGGAAGGATGGCTACCCGTGCCGAAGGCTAATCCGGGATCGAGTATCAGATTGATGGCGGCGGGATCGGGCGCCGAATGCCAGGTTGGAACAATCCATAGCCGCGATGATATCTGGATCGGATCGAACTGTGATTGGGTGATCCTGACCCAGTCCTGCTCTTCCACCGGGGTAATGCGGTAACTGGGCACACTGGCAAGCTGCGCTGCTTCTGCCGCAGCCTGCACAATGAAAGGTATATTTGCGTCGGCTTCAAATAAGGCGGTAAGTTCCGAAGCAAGCCAGACTTTACCGGATGCCTCGCCGGGTTCACCGAATAGCGGTTGCTCTCGTTCAGTGCCGGCAGCCGCATCGTGTATATCCGTTGACAGAGCGCCAAGCTCGAGCAATGCATCGCCCAGAATCTCGGCATGGGTATCGTCGGTTTCTATGGCAAGCGAAATCCAGGGCATTACACGCGGTCTATCCTATTGCGGGGCCACTATTTTAAAAGTACTCGCCTGTTTAAAAGCTTCAGCAATCTATGTTTAGCAATGTTCGGCGTGATTCGGGCGCTCTTAGCCTGGCTTTAGCCTGGCTTCGTTCTTAGCCCGGCTTATTATAATTGGCGAGTTTTTGCTCCAGAAAATGAATTCCGGTAGCGCCGTTGAGAAACGCGGCGTCGGACAATAGATCCAGGTGTAAAGGAATGTTAGTGCTGATACCGCCGATAACCATTTCCGACAGCGCAATACGCATTCTCGCAATCGCCTGCTCCCGATTATCGCCGTAAGCAATGACTTTGCCGATCAGGGAATCGTAATAAGGCGGCACCAGATAGTTGTTATAGATATGGGAGTCCACACGAATGCCGGGGCCGCCCGGTGAATGATACTGTGTAATGCGACCGGCGGATGGCGTGAGCTTGTAGGGATCCTCCGCGTTGATGCGGCATTCGATAGCGTGCCCCCTCAGTACCACGTCGCGTTGCCGAAGGGTAAGTTTTTCCCCAGCCGCAACACGAATCTGCGCTTGCACCAGATCAATTCCGCTAATCGCCTCGGTAACGGGGTGTTCCACCTGCAGACGAGTATTCATCTCGATGAAATAAAACTCGTTTCTCTCAAACAGAAATTCAAACGTGCCAACGCCACGGTAACCGATGCGGCGGCATGCATCGGCACAACGCGTGCCTATTCTGTCGCGCAACCGGGGAGGAATTCCCAAAGCTGGCGCCTCTTCGAGAATTTTCTGGTGCCGGCGCTGCATGGAACATTCACGCTCTCCCACATAGATGGCATTCCGATGTTCATCGGCCAGCACCTGGAACTCGATGTGGCGCGGGTTTTCCAGGTATTTCTCGGCATAAACCGTCGGGTTGCCGAATGCTGCCTGCGCCTCATTGCGCGTGATTACCAAGGCGTTCGACAATGCGGCTTCGGTGTGCACGACGCGCATTCCACGGCCGCCACCACCCGCCGCCGCCTTGATGATGATTGGATAGCCGATGGCGCGGACAATTGCTCTGACTTCCTCTAGGCACTCGGGCAGCGACCCGTTGGAGCCGGGAACACAGGGCACGCCGGCTTTCTTCATGGCATTCTTGGCGCTCACCTTGTCGCCCATCAGGCGAATCGTCTCGGGACGCGGTCCTATGAAAACGAAGCCGCTTTTTTCCACACGCTCGGCGAAATCAGCATTCTCCGACAGAAATCCATAGCCTGGATGAATAGCTTCCGCATCGGTGACCTCTGCTGCACTGATAATGGCGGGAATATTAAGATAACTCTGGGCAGAGGGGGCCGGACCGATACATACGGACTCATCGGCCAACTTCACGTATTTCGCATCGGCGTCCGCCTGGGAATGCACCGCGACCGTTTTGATGCCCATCTCGCGACACGCGCGTTGTATGCGCAGTGCAATCTCGCCGCGATTGGCTATTAGAATTTTTTCGAACATGTTACCGGGAGTATTTTGTTGACCGCGGGACTACTATAATAATATGTATCTAAACTCTCTATTGCGAGGGAGGCATTCTGAATTATTCAATCACGAATAATGGTTCGCCGTACTCTACTGGCTGGCCATTTTCCGCCAGGACTGCTTTTATTACTCCGCTCTTGTCGGACTCGATCTCATTGAGAAGCTTCATTGCTTCAATGATGCAAAGCGTCTCACCTTCCTTTACTGTCTGCCCCACATCCACGAACGGTTTCGCGCCTGGAGCAGAGCTACGGTAAAAAGTGCCCACCATTGGCGATTTCACCACATGTCCTTCCGGTAAATTTGCGACCGCAGGGCCTGCGGTGGGTAACGCCGCAGCTCCGGAAGCGGAAACCTGTGTTGCCGGCTGCGAGACGGGAATTCCTGTGCTGACTTGGCTCTGTGCTGAAGATACGGACTTGCTGATGCGGACCTTTTCTTCACCTTCGGTGATTTCCAGTTCCGCGATGTGCGATTCCTCAACTAGCTCGATTAATTTTTTAAGCTTTCTCAGATCCATAATAACCTCCCGGGGCAAGCCCCTTGTATCGGGTAACAACAGAGGAATTACCGGGTCCCCAGAGCGTACTGCAACGCGAGCTCGTAGCCCTTTGCTCCCAGACCGCTGATGACGCCTCGCGCCAGATCGGAAAAATACGATTTCTTGCGGAAAGGTTCCCGCGCAAAAATATTGGAAAGATGAACTTCAATGAACGGCAACCCAACTCCCGCAAGAGCGTCGCGCAATGCGATGCTGGTATGCGTGTAGGCCGCGGGATTGATGATAATGAAGTCCACACCATCACCGAGCGTCCGTTGAACCCGGTCTATGAGTTCAGATTCGGCGTTGCTTTGGAAAACCGCGAGTTCTATATTCGCTTCAGCAGCCAAATTCTGCAAATTTCGGTTAATTTCATCCAACGTGATACTTCCGTAAATGCCGGGTTCGCGTGTCCCCAAGAGATTCAGGTTGGGACCGTGAAGAACCAGGACATTTTTTACGGCAGAAGTTGTACTTTTCATGGGACGCAAGTGTGACTCAATCCCAAGTGAATGTCCAGTATTGGCGCACGTTCACCGAAAATAGGGGAAAATAGTCCATAAATTGCGCTTTCCGAATAATTACAAGTGGCTGAAACTCTGATTCTGAGAAGAAAGGGGATTAACGCTGCGCTTTGCCGGAATTTGGCGATTATGTACGGTTGGAAGCGCTTGAAGGGATATATGAATTAAATGAGACGGAGTGCTGATTGTTACACCGCGGCATTTTAGAGTCCTGTTTGCCGGCCTATCCGCAAACCTCTATAATTCGGGTTACTGCTTTTATCGGGCTGTTGTAGCTCAGTTGGTAGAGCAACTGATTCGTAATCAGTAGGTCGGAGGTTCGACTCCTCTCAACAGCACCAATGTTTTCAGTAGTTTAAATAAAGCTCATCGAAATAGAT
>DATJHX010000230.1:0-3539 GCA_035493655.1 Nitrosospira sp. | reverse complement strand
AGGGGTTCAGGCTCCCAGCGCCGCAGATAAGACCAAGGGTGCGGACGGTAAACCCCGCTTCGAGTTCTACAATATATTACCGAACACCGAAGAGCCTGTTACAGATCAGCAGCTTAAACAGACGACCCAGCAGCCTGCGTCGAAGGATAAGTACTTTCTTCAGGCAGGATCTTTCCAGAAGGCCGGTGACGCGGATAATCTGAAAGCGAAACTGGCGATGCTCGGTGTGGAAGCCACAGTCCAGGATGTCAATCTACCGGAAAAAGGAGTAATGCACAGGGTGCGCGTAGGCCCCTTTGCAAGCGTTGACGAGATGAAGCAGGTGCGCGCCTCCCTGCAACAAAATGGCGTGCAAAGCAGTCTTATTAAAATTCATGAAGGGGTGCAGTAGGGAGGCATTCGCCCGAAATTACAGTAACAGAGACAACCACCCGTTCGGAAAAAGGAGAAAAAATGAATCCAATGCGTTTATTTGCGGCGGTAATATTACTCGTTGGTATAAATTTCGCGACTGTCTCCGTGGCTCGCGCGGAGATTGTCGAAGGCCGCGACTATACCGTTCTTCCCCATCCTCAGCCTACCCATAGTGGTAACAATATCGAGGTTATCGAATTCTTCTGGTATGGTTGCCCGCACTGCTATCAGTTACACCCCCACATCAAGGCCTGGCTGAAGCGTATGCCAAAAGACGTGAGCTTTCGCTATGTCCCCGCCATCTTTCGCCCGAACTGGGTCCCTGCGGCAAAGATTTTTTACGCACTGGAGGTGCTGGGTATAAGGGACAAGCTGCATGATAAGGTCTACGATGCCGTTCACCTCGACAAGATTGACCTGAATAAGGAGGATGTCTTATTTGATTGGGTGGCCAGGCAAGGCGTAGACCGGCAGAAATTCATCGATGCTTATAATTCCTTTTCCGTGCAGAACCAGGATGTGTCTCGTTCCATGAATATGTCAAAAAGTTATAACCTGACGGGTGTTCCGGCGGTAGCGGTGGATGGGAAATATGTGACCAGCGGGCGAATGGGCGGCACCCCGCAGGATACCATCAGGATAATGGATGAGTTGATAGAAAAAGTCCGCCAGGAGCGGGTGAAGAAATAGCGTCAACGGGTGCGGATTCGCTGGGCCACCTTGCGGCCCTTCCACATGGAAGCGGTTGGAGTACACGGGGGCTGAGCTGAATTCCGGCTCGGATTCGGAATGACGAGCCCATGTATTTTTGAAATAAATGACCTGGACATATCAAGGGATCTGAAAATGGCAACCGAAAAAGCAATTTTTGGAGCGGGCTGTTTCTGGGGTGTGGAGTCGGCTTTCCGCGCGGTCGAGGGTGTGAGTGAGGCGATATGCGGTTATTCTGGCGGTCATTTGAAAAACCCGACGTATCATGATGTATGCACAGGAGAAACCGGACATGCCGAAGTAGTGCAGGTGGAATACGACCCGTCACAGATCAGCTATCAAAATCTGCTCGAGGTATTCTGGAATTGCCACAATCCTACGACGCGCAATCAGCAAGGACCGGATATCGGCACTCAATATCGCTCGGCGATATTCTTCTATACCCCGGAGCAGGAGGCTGCAGCGAAAGCATCCAGGGAAAAACTACAGCAAAGCGGGCGCTGGCGCGAGCCTGTCGTAACGGAAATTTCACCTGCTCGTGAGTTTTATCGCGCAGAGGAATACCACCAACGCTATTTTGAAAAACATGGCATTGCCGCTCACTGCCACACCTGAGCGATAGCTGTAATCGCCAAGATAAGCCGTCGGAATAGTCAGGCCTAGATGTAGGATGGGTAGAGAGACGTAACCCAACGAGTTTCTTTTTTGACGTGAAACGTAAGAGCGGACGGTGGGTTTCACTACGTTCCACCTACTCTACCAACCGTAATCAGGCCAGTACTTGTAGGCGGGTTGAGCGAAGCGTAACCCACCATCGGTTCTGTAATCAACTCGCCAGCCGATCCCTGATCTGCGCAACACGCGCTTCATGAACCCTGGCGTTGATCTCGACCGGGAGGCGGCTGGGCTCGGCAACCGTTCTGGCGAGCTCAGCCGCAATCGCCCCCGCATCTACTGTTTTCGCTGCACTGAACGCGTCACGCAGCCGTTCAGCCTGGGGGTAGGGCTTTTCTGCATAGCCTGGGCGTCCATGGAAGTCGCACGAGCAAGCCTGGAGAAATTCTTCGAAGCGCTCCGGCTTGCGGTATGCATCCACCCCCTGGAGCATGTTCGCAATGGTGGCAGGACGCAGTTCCAGCGCCCGATGCACATCGCCATGGTGGCGTGCGACCAGCAAAGCGAGGTCCCGTATCTCATTGGGAGCCCTGATACGCTCGCACAAACCCTGCACTAGCTTGACGCTGCGTGCCTCATGGCCGATGTGCCGCGGCCATTCTTCAGGGGGAGTCGTGCCTTTGCCGAGATCATGGGTAAGCGAAGCAAACCGAACCGGCAGGGAATAGTTTCTGGACGCGGCATAGTCGATTACCATCATCACGTGTACACCCGTGTCGATTTCAGGATGGTACTGAATTGGCTGGGGTACGCCGAAAAGAGCATCCACCTCGGGCATGATGCGGGTGAGGGCGCTGCACTCACGCAGTGCATAAAACATGCGCGAGGGCCTTTTTTCCATCAGTCCACGCGCAAACTCCTGCCAGACCCTTTCCGGCACCAGCGCATCCACCTCGCCGTTGTGCACCATCTCGTTCATTAATATAAGGGTTTCAGGCGCGATGCGGAAACCGAAGCGCGCGGCGAAGCGAGCAGTTCGCAATACCCGTACCGGGTCTTCCGTAAATGCCGGACTGATATGGCGCAGCACGCCCGCCTCAAGGTCGGCTACCCCGGCAAACGGGTCGATAATGTTGCCGTCCTGATCCTTGGCGATGGCGTTGACGGTAAGGTCGCGCCGCGCCAGGTCTTCCTTTAACGTGACTTCAGGCGAGGTATAGATTTCAAAGCCTTTATAGCCGCGCGAGACCTTGCGCTCAGTACGCGCCAGCGCATATTGCTCCTGGTTTTCAGGATGAAGGAATACGGGGAAATCTTTTCCCACTGGGCGGTAACCACGGCGCACCATCTCGTCCGGCGAGGATCCCACAACCACGTAATCATGATCCGTAACAGGCAACCCCAGAATTTCGTCGCGTACCGAGCCGCCAACCAGGTAAGTTTTCATTATAGAGCACCTCTCTAAATCCGAATCTCGCTGCAATACTGTGGTGATACAGCGTTACTCAAGAAATTTTATCGCTTACATATCACAATATGCGGCGCCCTAAAATGTCTTTGCAAGCACCCGCTTGAGGATTGCCTGCTTACCCCGCTTCGCGCCTCAGTTAGCAAATGAGCGGCCTCAAACTCACTCAGGGCTTCGAATAATTTATAGATGTGCTCTATGGGCATCCTTGAATCCTGAGCGTTTCACCGCCCGGCCCGCTGGCGGAAGTCATCGTATCGTTCACGCGGCATACGATGAGCCAGATAACGAGGGGCTACTTCTTCTATTGCGATGGGATGAATACCCCAGA
>DATJHX010000229.1:0-3991 GCA_035493655.1 Nitrosospira sp. | reverse complement strand
AAAATAGCAACGGCTCCCGCTCACGCCTATTTGGCTGAATTGATCAAGAAAGAATAAACATTCTTCCTTGAAGTCTTACACATGCTGATTTATATTTCGTAAAGTGATAGAATCTTCCAAGGACCAACTCCGAGAATCATAAGGTTCCCGCTAGCATTAGTTCCCAAGTTCCTGGCTTCCAGCTCTGCCGCCCTTTAAGCATTCTTGAGCATCTGCTGCGCTCATCTGTGTTCAGCGAATTTATCAGCTACTCATCTCCTCACGACCCCACGGCATGAAAACTGGCTATATTCGCGCCGTTGTCCGCCAGGTTGAACCTGCCTGCGTCCAGGGTATACGCTCGGGTTTTTATCAGGATATGATAATCGAGACTCCTTAAAACCAGGTCATGCGCACTCTCTTCACCTATTGCACGCTTTTCCCCCGGCGTACTACATATGTCCTGGTCGCGCTGCTTGCGGCAGGTATCGCGGAAGGGCTAAGCCTGACCGCTCTTCTCCCTTTACTTTCTATTTCCGTAGGTGATCCGAGCAATTCGGATATCGGTCAGCGGATCGTGCAGTTGCTTCGAGGTCTCGGCATCGAACCGACCATCGGCGTGATGCTGTTGATCATTGTCGGCGGTATGACTACAAAAAGCATTATATTGCTGATAGCCAACAGGCAGGTTGGTTATACCGTCGCCCACGTCGCGACTGCGCTGCGTCTGGAACTTATTGATGCGCTGCTTGGTAGCCGGTGGCAATATTATTTGCGCCAGCCCATGGGCTCCCTGGCAAACTCTGTCGCCACTGAGGCATACCGGGCAGCCAATGGGTTTGAGCATGCGGCTACAGTTCTGGCGCTCGCCATGCAAGTCATGGTTTATGGAACGGTTGCGATGTTCATTTCATGGCAAGCAACGCTCACCTCGTTCCTCATCGGTGCTGTGATACTGCACCTGCTGCACCGGTTGATCCGTGCCACCGGCCGTGCTGGAGCGAAGCAGACTCATCTGCTGCGGCACCTCCTGACATATCTTTCGGATGTGCTCGGTTCAGTGAAATCACTCAAGGCGATGGCCAGGGACAACGTCGCCGAAGCCATCTTGCGCGACCAGACCAAACAGCTTGAAAAGGCCACGAGGCGGGAGGTTATGGCAAGGGAAGCGTTAAATGCCTTGCAGGAACCCATATTGGCGGCAATCATGGCGAGCGGTTTATATCTGGCACTCGTGATGTGGGAGCTCTCGCTGCCGTCGGTGATGGTTATTGCATTCCTGCTTACGCGTCTGCTGGGCCTGCTCAATAAGACTCAGCGGAAGTATCAGAACCTTGTGGCGCAGGAAAGCGCCTATTGGGCATTGCGATCTTCGATTGAAGAAGCGCGCGCGGCAGCGGAGAGAACTACTGGAATCCGGCAAGCTGTGCTGAAAAAAGGGATCAGCTTGCGCCATATCCACTTTGATTATGGCGCCAAATCGATATTCCGCGATCTCAACCTCGAAATCTCGGTAAATTCGTTTACCACCATTGCAGGACCATCAGGAGTCGGCAAAAGCACTCTGCTGGATCTGCTATGCGCACTGGCCGAGCCAAAGTCCGGAGAAATTCTCATAGATGGCGTGCCTCTGCGTGAAATCAATCCGCGCGAATGGCGCCGCATGATCGGTTATGTGGCGCAGGAAAATGTATTGCTGCATGACACCATTCTCAACAACATACTCGTCGGGGCGCCAGATCTGGTTGAAGCCGATGCGGAAAGAGCGCTGCGTCATGCGGGGGCCTGGGACTTTGTCAGCGCACTTCCGGAAGGCGTGCATGCCATAGTAGGTGAGCGCGGTGGGCTGCTATCGGGCGGGCAGCGTCAGCGCATTGCAATTGCCCGGGCGCTCGCCCACCGGCCTCTTCTTCTGCTACTTGACGAGCCTACCAGTGCGCTCGACCCTGAAAGTGAACGGCTGGTTTGCGATACACTGCGGAAGCTCGCACAGAATCTTACTATAATAGCCGTATCGCATCAGCCTGCGCTGATCAATGCTTCGGATAACATATTTACGCTTTCAAAGGGGAAAGCGGAACGGGTGCAACGCTTGTCCAAGATCGAAAATGATTCAGAAGCGGTATCCGCGTCGTGGATGAGTGCCTCGGGTTCCCTCTGACTCTGATATTTCAACAAATTCCGAACCGTACTTATTAAGCGGATGTACAGGAACTGGTGCTAAAAGCGTCGAGTGCTTCGCGGGCAGCCTGCAAAATCGAGCCACGATCCGTATCACTCAAATTCCCGGCCGTCTTCAATCGGCTGTATATCCCGGCGTCAAGACCCCTCATTGCCTGCCTTACCGCCAGCTCCGCATCGGCCATTTGATCAAGCGGTATATTATCGAAAAGTTTGGCGGTCAGCGCCACCAGCACCGCAACTTGTTCGAGCACGGGGACGGGAGCAGACTCCGGCTGCTTGAGACATGCGCGTATGCGCCGCCCATGCTCGATAATTTTTCGGGTTTCTTCATCCACTCTGGCGCCAAACCGGGCAAAAGTTTCCAGCTCTTCAAACTGGGCATAATCCAGTTTCAAATCGCCGGCCACTGATAGGTAAATGGCGCGCTGCGCCTTGCCGCCCACGCGCGATACCGATTTTCCCACATCGATCGCTGGCAAGACACCCAATTCGAATAGTGTGGGCGAAAGGTAAATTTGTCCATCGGTGATGGAAATGAGATTGGTGGGGATATAGGCGGAGATATCCTGCGCTTCTGTTTCGATGATGGGGAGCGCGGTCAATGAACCCCCGCCGAGTTCGGCACGCAAATGGGTCGCTCGCTCCAGCAGCCGGGAGTGAATGTAAAAAATATCACCCGGATAGGCTTCCCGTCCTGGCGGCCGGCGCAGGAGCAAAGACAGTTCGCGATAAGCGCGCGCGTGGTGCGTAAGATCGTCATAGATGATCAGCACGTCACGGCCCTGCTCCATAAAGTGTTCAGCGATACTCGTTGCCGCGTAAGGGGTGATGTAGATGAGCCCGGGAGGCGCATCGCCTTCCGCTACAACTACAATGGTGTAGCTCATGGCGCCCTTTTCGCGGAGTGTTGCAATTGTCCTGGCAGTGCCGGACGCATGCACGCCAATAGCGCAATAGACGCAGAGAACGTTTTCGCCGCGTTGATTCAGTATGGTATCGAGTGCGATAGCGGTTTTACCTGTTTGACGATCGCCCAGAATCAGTTCCCGCTGACCACGCCCGATCGGAATCAGCATGTCGATGGCCTTGATTCCGGTTTGCAGAGGGACCGTGACAGGCGCGCGATCAATGATATCCGGCGCTTTACGCTCGATTGGCAGTCGTTTCGCGGATATGATCCCGGCCTTGCCATCCAGCGGCCGCCCGAGGGGATCGATGACCCGGCCGATCAATTCTTCGTCCACCACCACATCCATGACGTGGCCCAATCGCTCTACCTCATCGCCTGTGTGAAGGTGGAAATAATCCCCGAGCAAAACTACCCCGACCTCGTCTTCTTCGATGTTGAATGTTATGCCCTGCACATTTCCCGGGAACCTGAGCACCTCCTCGAATCCCACGCCAGGAAGACCGGATACTTTTGCGACACCGGAGGCGATGCTTGTGACAGTGCCTCTCTCCCGCAATTTCAAGCGGGGCTCCCAGGCTTCCCGGACTTGGCTCATCTGTGCGAATACGCGACTGAACACGTCCTGCATGTCATTTACACCTGATTTAACCGCTCTCGGTTGCTTGCGCTTCCGTCGCCGCCTGGGCTTGCTGACTGGCTTCGGATTCTGGTTCAGAACCGGACTGGAGAGAAGTTGTTAAAACTTCCCCTACCGCCTTTTCCAATGAGGCAAGGTAGTCTGCAACGTTCCATGCCAGCTTATATCCGTTCATGATGAGCTCAACGCCACTGATCAGATCCGGCCTGGTCGCAAAACGGATCTGTACCTCCTGTATCCCGGGAGAAACTTCTTTGTCCAGAATATCCCCAAGCGCAGCC
>DATJHX010000228.1:0-10664 GCA_035493655.1 Nitrosospira sp. | reverse complement strand
TCCGAACCCGGCGCGGTTAAATCGGGTGGAACTTCCAGCGGCGGGAGCTTCCCCGCCGACTTGTAATTCATTTTCTTGGCTTCCGGCAATAGGCTCATCAACTGGCAGCCAGCCAGATTTGCTGCCAGACATAGTGCGATCCCTACCCGCCATTTCATGTGTAACGCTTAATCCTCGTGATATTCATTTATATGGTGATTCCAGCCTTGTGCATCGCCTCTTTCACGACAGGCTGGCATCGATCTGATAACGGCGTTAAAGGCAGACGCAAAGCGGGATCGATAAGTCCCATTTGCGCCACTGCCCATTTCACCGGAATGGGATTGGCCTCGATAAACAAGTCCATATGGAGCCTCAGCAGTTTCCTGTTGGCGGCTCGCGCAGCAGCGAGATCTCCCGCAAATGCCGCAATGCACATTTCATGCATCAATCTTGGCGCAACATTGGCCGTTACTGAAATCACTCCATCACTGCCCAGCAATAACATCGCCAGCGCGCTTGCATCATCTCCGCTATAAACCGAAAAACCCTCGCGCGCCCGGCATAACAGGTCGAAACCGCGCCCCATGTCGCCGGTCGCATCCTTGATACCGACTATGTTCGGGATCTGCGCCAATCGCAGCACTGTATCATTGGAAATGTCGGCAACAGTCCTCCCCGGCACATTATACAAAATGAGCGGAATATCGACTGCCTCCGCTATAGCGCGAAAGTGGCAGTATAGGCCTTCCTGAGTCGGCCTATTGTAATAAGGAACCACCGACAGGCTTGCGTCCGCGCCGGCGTCCTTGGCATACATGGCCAGGTCGATGGCCTCCCGCGTGGAGTTTGCACCGGTCCCGGCAATCACCGGCACGCGGCCGTCAGCGCACTCGACCGCTGTCTTGATCAGCAGATTATGCTCATCGAAATCCACTGTCGGGGATTCGCCCGTCGTGCCAACCACGACGATGCCATCGGTACCTTCAGCCACATGAAAGTCGATAAGGGCGCGAAAACGCTCCAGATCCAGTTCCCCTTCATCGCGCATGGGTGTAACGATAGCAACCAGGCTGCCTCTTATTGGAGCTTTAAGCATGGCATCCCATTCCAGAAAAAAGCGCTATTTTACCTGAATCTCTTATCGCCCAAGAATATTCCCTTCAAGGCGAATTAATATGCAAGCATAGTAAAGCGCAGTCAATGACGCCCCTTCCACCTGAACATAATCAGGAGATGACTATTTCGGTGAAGCGGCGACGGTAAAACCAGTAGAGATCGGGATTCTGCCCGTCAAATTTGCCGGGCGTCAGGCATAGCCTGACCTACAACTACAATCGAGGCTTAAATCAACGACAGACAGATACTTCGGTCATTCCCGCTAAAAGCGGGAACCTAAGACCTTCCGATTTAACCGGGTGCTTTACACTCCCTTGTTTTACCGCGAATTCTGCTCATGATTTCGAAAACACGATTACCCCATTTTTGGAATCCACCATTATCGTATCTTTCGCGCCAAAACGGCCTTCCAGGATTTCCTTTGCAAGCGGATTCTCGATCTGCGCCTGAATCGCGCGTTTCAACGGGCGGGCGCCAAACACCGGGTCGAAACCCGCCTGAGCCAGCTCTGACAGCGCAGCGTCGGTCACAATCAGGTTCATCTGCAATTTCGCCAGCCGCGCTTCCAGGTATTGCAACTGAATCCGCGCGATAGAGCGGATGTTCTTCTCGTCCAACGCATGGAACACTACCACTTCATCGATACGATTGATGAACTCCGGGCGGAAATAGGTTTTTACCTCGCCCATGACCGCCAGTTTGATGACCTGATAATCATCGCCCGCCATTTGCTGAATCATTTGCGAGCCAAGATTGGACGTCATGACGATCACGGTATTCTTGAAATCCACCGTGCGCCCCTGGCCATCGGTCATGCGGCCGTCATCCAGCACCTGGAGCAGAACGTTGAAGACGTCTGCATGCGCTTTTTCAACCTCATCCAGTAGAATGACGGAATACGGTTTCCTGCGTACCGCTTCGGTAAGATAACCGCCCTCCTCGTAGCCGACATAACCAGGCGGCGCGCCGATCAGGCGCGCGACCGAATGCCTCTCCATGAATTCCGACATATCGATGCGGATGAGATGGTCTTCCGAATCGAACAGAAAGCCGGCCAGAGCCTTGCACAATTCCGTCTTGCCCACGCCGGTCGGCCCCAGAAATAAAAAGGAACCATAAGGGCGGTTGGGATCGGCCAATCCCGCACGCGAGCGGCGGATGGCATCCGACACCAGGCGCACAGCTTCGTCCTGGCCAACCACGCGCTCGTGCAGTTTTTCTTCCATATGCAGAAGCTTCTCGCGCTCGCCCTGCATCATTTTGGAGACAGGGATACCGGTCGCGCGCGAAACCACCTCAGCGATTTCTTCCGCACCCACTTGAGTACGGAGCAGCTTCGGCTTGTGCTCGGCGGCCACTTCACCCTGCCGATCCTGAATGCTCAATTGCGCTTCCAGTTGCGGAAGACGGCCATATTGCAATTCGGAGACCTTCTGCCAGTCGCCGTTGCGCTTGGCCGCATCCATCTCCACCTTGAGGCGGTCAAGCGCTTCCTTGACGTGCTGCGAGCCCTGGACCTGCGCTTTCTCCGCCTTCCAGATTTCTTCCAGATCGGCATACTCGCGTCCCAGCTTCGCTATTTCATCCTCTAGCAGGCCCAGGCGTTTTTGCGAAGCCTCGTCCTTTTCCTTCTTCATCGCCTCGCGCTCGATCTTGAGCTGGATGAGCCGCCGGTCGAGCTTGTCCATTACCTCCGGCTTGGAGTCGATTTCCATGCGAATTCGCGCAGCGGCCTCATCGATCAAATCGATGGCCTTGTCGGGCAAAAAACGGTCGGTAATGTATCGATGAGATAATTCGGCAGCCGCGACAATAGCCGGGTCGGTGATATCGACGCCATGGTGCAGTTCATATCTCTCCTGCAATCCGCGCAGAATGGCAATGGTGGCCTCCACCGTCGGCTCCTCCACAAACACTTTCTGGAAACGCCGCTCAAGCGCCGCGTCCTTCTCGATGTACTTGCGGTATTCGTCCAGTGTGGTTGCGCCCACGCAATGCAGTTCGCCCCGCGCCAGCGCCGGTTTGAGCATATTGCCCGCATCGATGGCGCCTTCCGCCTTGCCCGCCCCCACCATGGTATGGAGCTCATCGATAAAGACGATGATATTGCCCTCGCTCTGCGCAATCTCCTTCAAAACGGATTTGAGCCGTTCCTCGAATTCCCCGCGGTATTTCGCCCCCGCCAGTAGCGCCGCCATATCGAGCGAAAGCACCTTTTTATCCTTGAGCGTTTCCGGCACTTCGTTATTAATGATACGCTGCGCCAGTCCCTCCACGATAGCCGTCTTGCCGACGCCCGGTTCGCCGATGAGAACGGGATTATTCTTGGTGCGCCGCTGCAATACCTGAATAGTGCGGCGAATTTCATCATCGCGTCCGATTACCGGGTCGAGCTTGCCCATGCGCGCCCGCTCGGTCAGGTCCATCGTGTACTTCTTCAGGGCTTCCCGGCTACTTTCCGCTTCGGCGCTGCCTACGTTCTCTCCTCCCCGCACCGTGGCGATTGCCTGCTCCAGCGCCGTGCGGTTCGCGCCGTGCTGCTTCAGCAGATTGCCGGTCTCGCCCTTATCCTGGAACGCTGCCAATAGAAACATTTCCGATGCAATGAACTGATCACCCCGTTTTTGCGCTTCCTTATCGGCAAGATTGAGCAAATTGCCCAGCTCGCGCGAGACGTTGATCTCACCGCCCGTACCCTCCACCTTGGGCAAGCGCTCTATGGATTTTTTCAGCGCATCTCGCAAGGGAGGCACGTTTGCGCCGGCGCGCTGCAACAGTGATGCCGTGCCTCCGTCCTCCTGCTGCAGTAACGCCAGCAGCAAGTGCTGGGGTTCGATATAGGGATTATCCTGCCCAACGGCAATACTCTGCGCATCAGCCAGCGCTTGCTGGAACTTGGTCGTTAATTTGTCGAAACGCATGGGGAGTTCCTCTGTGGGATATGGATGAAGACGTATATGTGGGAATAGACGGGAATTTCAAGGTGGAAGGGGTTCGCTGATTGCCGGGATATTATTGGGAAAGGGTCATGAAATTTGAATGACAGAATGACTGAGGGGAGATGCTTACCACCTCCCGTATTTACCGCCTCCCGTATTATTGATATACCAACTTCATGCCACGACGAGATATATCGAAAGCAAAGCTCCCACTGTGGCCACGGTCAAAGAAAGGAACGATGTCAGCCATGGTATGGCCAGCGTGGGAATATCCTCCTGGGGAAGTGAGCGCACGTAACGGCGATGATTGTGCAAAGCGCCGAGAATGATTGCCGAACCAGCGAGCACGAGAGCAGTGCCCAGCGCGCCTGAAGGCCAATGAGCATGGACATGGGACGAAACCGCGCTCCCGCTTGAGGCAGCCAGCAGAGTCAGAAACAGGCCAAATCTTGCCACGACAAAGCCTAGAGCCATTATTGTCAGCCCTGTTCTCACCCACGCCAGCAGTGTACGCTCGGCAGCGAAAAAGACGCGTGGATCGGGCATTTCAGGTCTCCCTCTTCCTGGCCATGAAGCTGTTCTCCCCCGCTGTTTGTTATAGTATAGTGAGTTTCCCGTTTTCCAGATCGCCTATCCCGCCAAGTTTGAGGATGGGCTGGCAGATATGGATATATTAGGTGGCGACCCTGAATAGATGGACTTCTATCGCTTGTGATGATATCCCGGAACACAACTATCGATAATAACCTGCTAATTCACTACATGATCCTCATCTCGATAGTAATCTCTGCTGTAATGACTGTAATACCTGGAAATCCACAACCCCTATGATTAAACTGGGTGTCAATATTGATCATGTCGCCACGTTGCGGCAGGCGCGAGGGACAACGTATCCCGACCCGGTAGAGGCGGCGTTGATTGCGGAATCGGCTGGAGCGGATGCCATCACGCTGCACCTGCGTGAGGATCGCCGCCACATCCAGGACAGGGATGTGGAAATCCTGCGAGGGCTGCTCAAGACCCGCATGAATCTGGAAAGTGCGATCACCGGGGAAATGATCGATTTCGCGCTGCGCATCAAGCCGCAGGACGTATGTCTGGTACCTGAGCGGCGCGCAGAGCTGACGACCGAAGGCGGACTCGATGTAGTGCGACACTTTGACCAGGTGCAGAGCGCCTGTCTCAGATTGGCTGAAGCAGGTATTCGAGTGTCACTGTTTATCGACGCCGATCCGGTACAGATCGATGCCGCCGCGCAGGCGGGGGCGCCAGTGGTCGAGATTCATACGGGCCATTATGCGGATGCGCCAACTATCCGCGATCAGGAAATCGAGCTGGAGCGAATTCGCGCGGCCGTCGCACGGGGTATTGGCAACGGTCTGCAGGTCAATGCGGGGCATGGGCTGCACTATCATAACGTCCAGCCCGTGGCGGCCATGAGCGACGTATCCGAACTCAACATTGGCCACGCAATAGTGGCCCACGCGCTATTTGTAGGCTTTGAACGCGCCGTGCGGGAAATGAAAAAGCTGATGCTGGAAGCGCGCGCATGATTTATGGAATCGGCACTGATCTGGTAGAACCTTCGCGCATTGCGCGGCTGCTGGAGAAATATGGCGATCGCTTTGCCAGGCGCTTGCTGACGGAAGAGGAATGGCCGGAATATGCTCGAAGCATCCACCCTGCGATGTTTCTGGCCAAGCGTTTTGCCGCCAAGGAAGCGCTTTCGAAAGCGATGGGTACCGGGATGCGCCACCCAGTAAGCTTGAGCCATATCGGTATAAGCCACGATAATCTTGGGAAGCCGTATTTCTCTTTTCATCCCGAACTGAGCACGCTCGTCCGGAATGAAGGCATAACAGGCCATCATTTGTCCATCAGCGATGAGTTGAACCTCGCCTGCGCTTTTGTCGTCCTTGAAAAATAATGGAAAGTTAATGTCGCTCGGCCCCGTCATGCTAGACATCGGCGGTACGCACCTTACCGCCGCCGATGAGGAAAGACTCCAGCATCGGCTAACCGGAGGCGTGATCCTCTTTACCCGGAACTATTCCTCCTTCGAGCAGCTTACGCAGTTGACCGCCGAAATCCACGCACTCAGAACGCCCCCGCTATTGATTGCGGTCGACCATGAAGGCGGCCGAGTGCAGCGTTTTCGCGAAGGGTTCACCCGCTTGCCGCCCATGCGTGAACTGGGCATCATCTGGGATGAGCACCCTGCGAGCGCCCGAAATCTTGCGAAAGCGGCCGGATTTATCCTGGCTAGCGAACTCAGGGCCGCGGGAATTGATTTCAGTTTTACGCCAGTGCTTGACATGGATTATGGACAAAGCACCGTCATCGGAGACAGGGCCTTCCATTGTAAGCCGCGGGTAATCGCTGAACTGGCTCACCACCTGATGTTGGGGTTGAAACTGGGCGGAATGGCAGCCGTCGGAAAACATTTTCCGGGGCATGGTTATATCCGGGCCGATTCGCATACCGAACTCCCGGTGGATGAGCGCTCTTTCGATGACATCGAAGTGCACGACCTGGTACCGTTTCGCAAGCTGATTGATTTCGGCCTTCCGGCGATCATGCCGGCGCATGTGATTTATCCTCAGGTGGATTCCCGTCCGGCAGGCTTTTCAGAAATTTGGTTGAAAGACATACTTCGCGGAAAACTGGGCTTTGAGGGCGCTATTTTCAGCGATGATTTGAGCATGAAAGGTGCAGAGGTTGCCGGAGACATATTGCAGCGTGCAGAGGCTGCATTGACTGCGGTGTGCGATATGGTGCTCGTATGCAATGACCCCGAGGCGGCGGATGCCTTGCTCGCAGGGCTGCAATGGAATATGTCGGCCATCAGCCTTGCCCGCCTTGCCCGCATGCACGGCCGGCCCAATCCTGAATCCATGGTAAAACTGCATGAAACCTCAGTCTTCGTAGACGCGGTGAAAAAAATATCAGGTATTGGAATTCACAGCGGCACACTGCCACTGGGATAGAAATAACCTGAACCTTCAGCTCACCCTCGCCCCCCTGACCTGATTTCCTCCACCCACCAATTATCATGCCGGAATTCTCATCATGTCGCCTGCAGGGTTCAAGCGAGAGCAATCGCCAGCGGAGGAAATTGCCAACGGCATTAGCCATGGTATAGGGTGGTCGCCGCACTCGTCGGAACTCCGTTTCTCATCACCCATGCCGCACGGGCCAGAGACGTTGGATTCCTTGTCGGTACGAGTCTCTTCTCCGCGACAGTCATATTCCTTTACCTTGCATCCACCATCTACCACGCATTGCCAATAGGCAAGGCCAAGCGTGTGTTTCGGGTCGTCGAGCATTCTGCGATCTTTCTTCTTATCGCTGGCACATACACGCCATTCGCGCTTGGGGTACTTCATGGGGTATGGGGGCGGACTCTTCTTGCAGGGATATGGGGGCTCGCCATAGCCGGAGTAGTGCTGAAGGTACTCTATAAAGCCACCCCTCCCATCCTATCCACCAGCCTCTATCTGTTCATGGGGTGGATTATTGTGATTGCGGCCGATCCATTGGTTGCCAGAGTGCCAACGCCGGGCTTGCTTTGGTTGATCGCGGGGGGCCTGTCTTACACCGTCGGAGTAGCTTTTTTCGCAATCGATTCGAGGTTGCAGTATGGTCACCTAATTTGGCATCTCTTTGTTATGGCGGGCACGACATGCCATTACTTCGCAGTGCTCTGGTATGCCGCCTAACTCTCGTCTACCGAGGGCCTTTAGCCCGGACGCATCGGTTGGACCGTGTTTTTGGCAACTTAGGTAGGGCAGTTGCAAAATAAAATTTGAATTTCTTCAGATAGCGCGTATCCTACTTGGGTCTTTTGGATTCAAGCTATAAAACGATACGATACCTTCGGTTGATTCTTTCCCTTGATATTCAATGACCACCTGCAGGTCACTGTAAGTGCACTTTTTTATTAAGGAATAACATGGCAACAGGTATTGTAAAATGGTTCAACGACGCTAAAGGTTTTGGCTTTATTACACCGGATGAAGGTAGAGAAGATTTGTTTGCCCACTTCTCTGCGATTGCGGGTGAAGGTTTCAAATCGTTGCACGAGGCCCAGCGCGTCACTTTCGATGTGACAACCGGCCCCAAAGGTCAGCAGGCATCGAATATCAAACCCGAGTAAAATCAGCAAAGGCAAACCAAAATCCTGTCTCGTTCGGGATTTTGGTTTGAGAAATAATACAGTCCCAAGCGGGGGCGGCCAGCGCGCAGTTTCTTCAGCTCCCAAACTCCATCGCTACGAATTCCATCACTATGTTTACCGCCACATCACAACAGAACCCAATTTTTGGGGGTCATTAGTTGCGGATTGATCTCTTGTGGCGGTTATACCATGTCACGCGCTTTCTCTTTCTCCATCCAGTAGAAATATAGGCAATCGGTACGGGTTTTAGCCCAGCCTGAACCTCTCGAGCAAAAGCTGGACTCAGCAATAGCAGCCCTGCTCAGAACGGAGCTGAGCGAGCCGCACAACGTATAAAACCCCTGATCGAGGCCGAGGCTGATACCGGCAACTGAGGGATAGCCGCAACGAGGATCATACGATAACCACGACGTCGGGGCTGGGCGATAGCGCGACTTTTAAGGTTCGCAAACGAAATGCACGTATGTTTCACTTCACCTCGATCGAATAGCTTTACTTCCCGCTGAATGTCTCCAGCTATCTCGGGCGCTTCGTTCCCTGCTGTATAAAGTGGCGGGCACCAAAATTTATCGGGTTAAATCGGGTTAAATCGGGTTAAATATGCCAGCGAATGAAACAGAGCGACTGCGTGCATTGAAACAATGCGAGATATTGTTACACGCTGGGGATGGAACTTTTGATCGAATTACCGCACTGGCAGCGCGCCTTTTTAATGTTCCGATTTCGGTAATTGGCATTGTCAATGTTGATCGCATTCGGCTTGCATCCCGATATGGCCTTAATACCGCCGAAATCAGGTTTGGACCCGGATATCCTGCAACCGCAATGCTAAGGGATGCTCCTTATATTATTGAGGATACGAGAGTTGATACCGGCCTGCTCACAAAAATGCTTGCGGCCGAGGTGACAGGTATGAGGTTCTATGCGGGAGCGCCCCTGATCACGACCGAAGGTTTTAATCTGGGAGCGCTATGGATTATCGATCGACAGCCTCGAGTATTGAATGAGAGAGAAATTGCCAGCTTACAGGATCTGGCGTATCTAATCATGGATCGCCTGGAATCAAGTTTAACCTCCACCCGAACATTGGCCCGCATACTCCGGAACAAGGCTGCAATAAAAAAAACAAGTTTGGAGCAAGCAGAAATTATTTCAAGTATGAGCCATGAATTACGAACGCCGCTAAACGCCATACTGGGATTTGCTCAGCTTATGGAAATGGGTAATCCATCGCCCACGCCGTCCCAAAAGATAAGTATTGATCATATTCTTGAATCGGGATGGTATCTACTGAGCTTAATTAATCAAATCCTCCATTCTGCATCGATCGAATCGGGGGAGCTATCCCTGTCACAAACCCCATTATCGCTGTTCAATATGTTACAGGAGTGCCGAACGATGATTAAATCCCAGGCACAAAAAAAGAACATCAAATTGAATTTTCCCCGATATAAGCTACCTATGTATGTTCTGGCTGATGAAACCAAGCTGAAGCAGGTGCTAATCAACCTTCTTACCAACGCGATCAAATATAACCGTGAGGGGGGTAATGTAACGGTTGAGTATTTTCAGAATGACTCGGGAATGACTCGCATCAGTATCCGGGACACCGGCCTCGGGTTGACGCAAGAACAAATCGACAAATTGTTTCAGCCATTCAATCGCCTCGGCCGGGAGACCGGCTCTGAGGAGGGTACCGGAATTGGATTGGTCGTTACCAAAAAACTGGTTGAATTCATGGGCGGAGAAATCGGCGTCGAAAGCTCTGCCACGGCCGGTAGTACATTCTGGGTTGATCTGCCGTCTGCCGAACCACCCCGAAGCAAAGTCGATGAAGTGGGGAACATGCTTCGATAAATTCGCCTTCAGCTAAAATGATATGGCAGCACGAATAGGGGGTGTTCATGTTGCACGATAAATGGCTTACTGCGCGGCTGGCGTATCTGCGAGGTCTGAAGGCCCCAAGCGATCAACAACGACTGCTCCTGGTGTTGGCAGACAAGCTTGGGCGCACTGCCACAGATGCCCATGTCCTTACGGCACTAATCGGCGCGGAAGCGGCAGCAGAGCGCGCGCAAAAGGCAAGGGAGCAAGCGGTCCGTATTGTAGAAGCAGCCCAGGAGGCGCTTCGGATTTTGGAAGCAGATAAGGAGGCGCTCCGGATTTTGGAAGCGGGCAAGGAGACGGCCTTGAGCAAGCGTGACCGAGAACTGTACAAGACTGCCGAGCTGCTGATTCTGGCTGGACTGGTCGATTCCGCAACCGGTTCTCCGGTATTCGATCGGGGGGAGTTGCTGGGGGCGCTGTTGGGGCTGGCAAAGGTGCCGGTAGAGGATGCGAGAAGAAGTGAGTGGAAATCGGCGGGAGAAGCATTGCTCGCTGAGAAGGCTAAGTAAGAGTGGGCACCGCATCATTCAACTTGTGGTGATAGGCGAACACTGCTCGCATCC
>DATJHX010000227.1:0-7414 GCA_035493655.1 Nitrosospira sp. | reverse complement strand
GGAAAGCGACTCGCGCAGTTTGACGAGCATGTGGATGCCGTTGTCCACGCCCAGCCCCAACAACAGCGGCAGGGCGATGATATTGGCAAAATTGATGGGCGTGCGGGTGAGGACCGTGCAGGCCATGGTAAAGAGCCCTGCAAGGATGAGCGTGGACATCACCAGCACTGTATCCAGGATATTGCGCCGGATAGCGAGCAAAACCACCGTGATGGCAACCACGGCAATGACGATCGCCTGCTGAAATGCCTCCACGACCTCCTTCATCGATTCCCAATATATGATCGGCAGGCCGGTTGTTTCAGGCGCGACCGATTGTACTTCGGTAATGAATTCCTTCAGGTTGGCCGGATCGTTCAGGTCCTTTTTCGGAAAAATCTGGATGCGGTACCATCCATCCTTGCTCAGCCATCGATCCTTGATCTCGGGTGGCAGGTCGGCCAGAGTGATTTCTCCGGCTTCCAGACTGGTTGATAATTCTTTCATCAACGGCGGTAAGGTTCCCAGCAGTGCGGTCTGGATTTTTTCAATGAAAGCCTTCCGGCTGGGTTCGGATCGCCCTTCGAGTTCCGTCAGGATTTCCTGCAGTTCCTTTTTCAGGCCTGATAATGCGGCGTGATCCCGGGCATTACTTTGGTGAGGCAGAAGGCTGTCGATGGTTTTTATCAGATGGCTAATGCCGGCAGCCGGGTTGGGATCGGTTTTGAGTTGGGGAAAATGCTGCACCTGCGGGCCAAGCATCAGCGCGAGCTCTTCAATCAGCATTAGCTTCTCATCCTGATCGGCAGGCTGAAGGTCGAAAAGGCTGACTGTTTGGCTTACTGAAGGCAATGCCGACAACTTTTGTTGCAGGATTTTTGTGCTGCTTTCATCCTTTGTCAACACATTCAGCGTGAACGGCGTGGTTTCCTCGTTTTCCATCAAGCGCTTGAACGCAATGACCGATTCGGTATTCGGATCGCGCAGTTCGATGGGATTAAAATCGGTTTTGACCTGAAATGCCAGGACAATAGAAACTATTCCCATAATGACAGTAGCAATGAAAACCGATTTAGCGTAACGGATCGGCAGGGCCGCCAGCTTGCTTGATAGATTCGAGAGAGGATGCTTGCCTTTCCCGAACCCGATCTTTCCAGGCACCGGCAGGATTTTTAATAGTGCGGGCAGGGAAAGCAGCGTGATCAACAGGCAAATGAACAGGCTCGTCCCGGCGAGCAGGCCGAGCTCGGCGACGCCCTTGTAGTCGGTCGGCATAAAAGCGTAAAGCCCGATGGATGTGGTGCCCGCAGCCAGCAACAGCGAGGGGCCAACAGTCATCAGCGTGTCGCCCAGCGCGAGTTCTTTTTTGCCAAAGTCTTTTTTATTAGGTCCTTTTTTGGCAAGCTCCTTATCGACCAGCTCTGTATCAGCCGGACCTTTATCGAAGTAGCCGGCCAGATTGTCCTTGTAGCGCAAGCAGAAATGAATGGCATATTCCACGCCAAGACCGATGTTCGATACCGCAAAGGCAAGCGAAATGAGGTTCAGTTCGGTTACGGCAAAAGCCGCGAATGCCCCGGAGAAAAGCATGCCAAGAGCCAAGGTCAGCAGTGTGGCTATGGTGAGTAAAATGGACCGGTAGGCAATCAGCAAAATACCCAGCACAACGATTACGGAAAAAACACTGGCGGTAAAAGTACCCGTGCTGACGCCAGCAAGCTCGTCATCTTCAAGACCGACTTCGCCAGTCACCCAAACTTTGACAGCAGGCAAGTCGGGATCCTGAATCTCCGCCGCGGCTTTTCGAACAGCTTCGATTGCGCCTTCAGCGGGCCGGATTTGCGAGTGGTCGAGCCTGGGCGAAGCAATGATGAATTCCTTGGTGGACTGTCTTTTTTTCCCGGCAATCAGCGATTCCCACGAAAGCAGCGCATTTTCACCACGAATCGTTTTACTCAAAACGAGGGAAATCTTATCGGCCAGCGAGGCAAGATCGATCGGCATAACGGGGGCGTTATCTGCCTGCTCCTTGTCCCCGGTCCCCTTGTCCGTTGCCTTCAGGGCATCTTCGAAAATGGAAAAAAACCCATTCAGGCTGGGCTGCTGCGCAATTCTGCCGATAAAAGGCTGGGCGACCGACAGGTCGTGGGACAGCGTCTGCAATTCGCCAGAATTCAGATAAAGCAGGCCGTTCCGGCGGAAAAATTCGTTGTCATTGGGAATGTAGGCCGACTTGAAGTGGGTTGTATCACTGTTGAGCAGATCCAGCAGTCTTCTGCTGGCGGACTTGGTGAGTTCAGGCGTGCCTGACTCGACCACCAGCAACAGCGTGCTCAAATCCTGTGAAAAAGACTGCTCGTAAAGACGGCGATATTGCTGAAAGGGTGCATTGGGCGCGATGAGCTTGCCGGTATCGGTATCGATGCGCAAATGACCGGCTGTATAGTGGGCGGCCAGAATACCGAACACAACCAGTAACGACAGCACCGTGAAAGGATGGTCAAGCGTCCATTTTCCTATTAGCGCATAACTGCGAATTGTTGCCATAGATTGATCGGGCCAGGCTCGATTGATTTGCAACAGATTCGATTTAATCCAACAGTAGCTTTGCAGAGAACAGAGCTACAGCTCTCGCACGCTGGAACACGATCTGAGTCGCGAATCCCTATCAATGGAGCGCGGCCGGCGCAAAGGAGGGTTTTTCAGTATAGCGTCGTTTCCTGCTCGTTATGCCCAGTGTTTGCGGCTAGAGCACCGATATTGCCGCGTATACTGCAACTGATGACCTGGATGCAGCTTTTCCAGAAACCGCCTGAGAGTAGTTGCAGGCCGCGGAAATACCTGTTGGAAGTCTCAGTCGGCGCAGTGTACCTGCAGGTGATTCCCAAACCTTCTTCGTTGAGGTTGATGGTCTTGTGCCACATCCATGGCGGGAAAAACAGCACGTCGCCGGGATGCAGTTCGAATTCATACCGCGGCGCAAATTCCATAAGCGCATAAGCGTCACGATCGCTCGGCTCGCCATTTTCATCGGCGCAAAACTCTGCAAATCGCCGCATGCCATCTCCGCGCGCCGCAGGATATAACAGCCAGGAATATTCGGACTCAATCAGGGTCCAGCGTTTGGATCCCGATACGGCCAGATACCAGTTGGGCCCTTCCTCGCAGTGGTAATTGGCATTTAATCCTGCTCCCAGGCCGAGAATCAGAAAACTCAGAACCGGTTTCGACGGCCTGCCCATGACAGGGAAATATGCGTGCGATCGCGGGATGCCAAAATATTCATAGAAAGTCGGGTTCTGGTCGAGCAGCAATTGTTGTGGAATAAAGTTGCGGCGGCGATCCTCGGCGACTTTGCGCAAGGACGTATTGACCATTTTCCTGGTTCCTTTATCCAACACCTGCACCACGGTATCGGGAAATCTTTCCGCCAGTTTTGCAAGTGTCCAGTCCACAGGCGCGTTTGCTACAAACCCCCGCAGCACGCACGGAACTGATCGCTTGACGTGCTCGCGATAAAAGCGACGCGGCTCGATCTGGCCAGGACCATACTCACAAATTGAGAGCACTTGCCGGCGCGGTATACCACGATTTTGCAATCGCCGCAGGATCCGCTGCTCCGTACGCTGACGGGCATCCCGCAACGTATCAGGATTACCGGATAGGTGTTGACACAACATGATGCTCTTCAGTGCCAGTACATTCCAGTAACCCAAAGGCAGTTTTGCTACACCGCGTTTGCCCATTCGCTCCACAAGAAGCGTGCGCAGGAAAAGTTGCTGCTCAACCACCAGTTGCCACATGACATATAGAAAGGTTGCCACTCCAGCCAGTGGCGTGGCCAGGAAGTTTCTTACCTGCGTCAGCGCTGTCCTTTTTTTTGTCTTGCCCGCACTCATCATCGGATTCCTCATTTGGTTTCTTTTTCAATGTCTGATCTCGCACCGAGAATCGATCTTTGCAAAACAGGCAGAATCATCAATAAGTATAGGAATAATAAGTATAGGAAATATGGATGCGCTTGATTCCCAGGGAGAAATGAGGGACAGACGAGGAAGATCATAGTCCCGCCAGATATTCTGGCATTACCCTGGAAACTCCGAATTCCGCTTTATCAGCATAGACCCGAAAGACCTGCGCTGGAAAAGCCGGGTACTTCAAGCTATTTCAGACCGCTCATGAAGCTCGATCATGAAGCTCGGGGTGGGAAAATGACCAGGCCACAGCGATGCGTGATTTCGGAGAAACGCTTTTCTCTGCCTTTCTGCAGCAGGAAAAAGCGTAGGCAGCAAGCTGAGCCAAGCTGCCTTTCCGGCGGTCATTAATCGAGCAGATCGTATTATAAAACCATAAGGAGTATTTTGCTTATTGGGCTTGCAGACGCGCCATGCGTTGCCCGACTTCCTCGGCTGCACTTGGTCGATCCGTTGCCCGATAGAGTTTCGCGAGATTGTCCAGGCTCAGCTTGACGTTCGGGTGGCCGCTCCCGAGGGATTTTTCAAATATTCCCAATGCGCGCCTATAGAACGGCTCCGCTTGCTCATATTGCCCTTTGGCATGATAGATCATGGCGAGATTGTTCAGGCTTGTTGCCATGTCAAGATGGTACGGACCCACGGCTTTATCGAAGATCGCGAGTGACCGCTCGTAGAACGGCTCAGCTTGCGCATGCTGTCCCTGAACACGGTAGAGCTCCGCCAGGCTGCTCAAGTCCCTGCCCACGTCGGGGTGATCCAGGCCGAGCGTCTTCTCACGGATTGCCAGAGCGCGCTGGTAGAGCGGCTCGGCCAGAGCATATTGGCCTTGTTTGTGATAGACCACGGCCAAATTGTTCAGATTTGTTGCGATGTTGGAATGGCTGGGGTCGAGCTTTCTCTCGTAAATGCCAAGGGCGCGCTTATAGAGCGGCTCGGCTTTCGCATATTCATTCTCGCTGTGATAGATCACCGCGAGATTGTTCAAGGCCGAAGCCAGGCTGGGATTGTCAGCACCCAGCACTTTTTCCCGAATCGGCAGCGAACGCTGGTAAAAGTCTTTAGCCGATGCATACCGCCCCTGGCTGCAATAAAGCTCTGCGAGATTGTTCAGCGTCTGGGCCAGATCAGGGTAGTTAGGAGGCATCAATTTTTCCCGGATTGCCAATGCGCGTTTGTAAAGCGGTTCCGCTTCTGCGTAGCGGCCTTGGGCGCGATAAAGTTCAGCGTGGCCGTTAAGAGTTGCCGCCACCAGGGAATGATTTGGCCCAAGCCGCTTTTCGCGGATTGCCAGGGCGCGTGCGTAAAGCGGGCTTGCCTGCGCATATAGGCCGCGGCTTCGGTAAAGTTCAGCAAGATTGTTCAGGCTTGTCGCCGTCTCCGTATGATTTGGTCCAAGCTGTTTTTCCGCCACGGCCAGCGACTTCTTGATAGCGGCTACTGCCCGTTCGTACTCGCCTTTTCCGTAGTGTGAAATTCCCTGTTCGGTGATGGCCTGCCACTGCGTCTCCTGGGCAAACGCATGGTGCGCTGCGGCGGACATTAGAGCTAAAGAGAAAACGACCGCAGGTATTTTCATGAGAGATTTTTCCTGGAGCATTTGTTCGTGAGGGAAACAATAAATTAAACAATAGGCCAAACCGTAACCTCCTGCCGCGCCTCATAACGGCGGCTATTTTCTCATAAACCGGCATAGAGTTTTAAGCGGCAGCAAACCTGGACGACGCTTTTTCTTCGCTTCTCCTGGCGGTTAATGATAGTTCCAGCATTTTTCCGGGTTAAATCACTTTTTTAAATCCGGGAAACAGCAACCGACGGTGATGCGTTAGTATATGGGGAAAGGCAAAATACGTCATCATTGAAGGAATAGTGTTCGCCGTGTCAGAGAGATTAGCAATGGATGCTGAACGCTCCTTCCGTAGCCGCTAAGCAGGGAGCAATGACTACACTTATTTTGATGCGTCATGGTCACGTTGAAGGTATTTCTCCCGAACGCTTTCGAGGGCGCGCAGAGCTGGCGTTAAGTCCGCTAGGCGTGCGCCAGGCGCAGGCGCTCGCTGACCGGGTGTCCGCCCATTATGCACCGGTGGCGTTATATACAAGCCCCATGGGGCGATGCATGGCAAGCGCTATCCCTATCTCCCGCGCAACGAACATCCCACTTCAGACCCTCATGAGTCTTCAAGATATCGACTATGGCGAATGGCAGGGCTTCACCCATGAGGAAGCAAAGCAGCAATGGCCTGCCCTTTATGAAACCTGGAAGGAAAGACCTCATCTAATGCGTTTCCCCGGAGGGGAATCGTTGCAGGATGTTGTCGCGCGAACCGCTGACGTCGTGCGGGAAATGTTGTCGCGATATCCCCACGACTCGGATCAAGTGCCGCTCATGGCGCACGACAGCGTAAACCGTGCTGTCTTGCTTCAACTGCTGGATCAGCCGCTTTCAGCCTATTGGAGGCTTGAACAAAGTCCTTGTGCAATCAATGAAATCATTATCGATAAGCAACAGATAAGCATTCGGTGCATAAACGATACAGCTCATCTTGAGGCTTTGACTCACAATTAAACGGAACTGGCAGGTTCAAATGGCGGGCCGCCTTTTCATCTGCTAAACGTGGGTACCTCCGGCTTCGATTTCCACCATATTCTCGGCTTCGGGGCCTTCAACGTGGGTGAATTCATCACTATCCTCATAAGCCAGACGGGTTGTACCAGTAGCTTTTATCAGCATGCCGGCAATGGTCCCGGTTACGAGGGCAAGCACCACGCTGAATACAATACCGATGAGTTGAGCAGCTGCTATGCCCGGAACCACGAAGATGGCAACCAGCGCACCCAGCAGCCCCGGCATGCCATGAAGATTGTGGACGCCGCAGGTGTCTATGAGTTTAATGCGTGTTTCCAGCGCGGGCTGTATAAAGACGTAACCGATGACGCTAACGGCCCCGGCGAGCAGGCCGATTCCGAAAGCACCGGTTGGGGATACGATATTGCATGTCGATCCGATCGCTACACCGCCCGCCAGTGCCGCATTGGCCATGTCGACGATTGACGTCTTGCCTTTATGAAACCAGGAGCTCAGGAAATAAGTGCTCAATGTGGCGCCGCACAGTGCAAGTACGGTATTGACGACCGTCTGCGGCATTTCTTCAAAGGGTACGATCGCAGTAGCGAAGCTCGGCCAAAAAAGCCATAACACCATCGAGCCCAGCATGGCGAAACGGTCGGATGTGGCATCCGATTCGATCGGTTGATTTCGTTGCCGCTCGGTAGTCAGCGCAAGCGATAGCGCCAGGCCAAAATAGGCGCCAAAGGCGTGAATGATGATCGATCCGGCTGTGTCCTGAAATCCCGCCGTCAGGCCCATCCCATTATCGAGTACCAGCCATTCGTTCAGCAGGTACGACGGCACCAGGAAAAGCGCCAGCAACGCATATTGGAATACCCGTAAACGCCCG
>DATJHX010000226.1:0-11747 GCA_035493655.1 Nitrosospira sp. | reverse complement strand
ATGGCTCGCAGCGCCGCGATGCGGACATCCAGCGGTGGATGCGACATGAACAGATTCATGACGCTACCCTTGCCACCGGAGATACCGAACGCGGCCAGCCGTTCCGGCAACTGTGCCGGTTCGTGCCATTGTTTCAGGCGCTCCAGCGCCGCGATCATCTTGTTTCGGCCTGCCAGTTGTGCGCCGCCTGCGTCCGCTCGAAACTCGCGCTGCCGGCTGAACCACATGACTATCATGCTTGCGAGTATTCCCAGCACCAATTGCGCTATCAGCGTCACGATCATGAAAGCGGGACCATTTTCACGCTCGGTTTTAAACACAACCCGGTCGACGAAATGGCCAATTACCCGTGACAGGAAAATGACGAAGGTATTGACCACCCCCTGGATCAATGCGAGCGTAACCATGTCGCCATTGGCCACATGGCTGATTTCATGCGCAAGCACGCCTTCAACTTCATCCTTGCTCATGTTGTGGAGCAGGCCGGTGCTTACCGCCACCAGGGAATTGTTACGATCCATGCCCGTGGCGAAAGCGTTCAAATCGGGCGCATCATAAATGGCGACTTCGGGCATACCGATACCGACGCGCTCTGCATGGCTCCGCACCGTCTCTACCAGCCATCGCTCGGTTGGATCTGAAGGTTGCTCGATCACTACTGCTCCAGTCATGTTCTTTGCGCTCCACTTGGACATGGCAAGGGAAATGAAAGAACCGCCAAAACCGATTACCGCCGCCATGACAAGCAGGGAGTTGAAATCTATACCGCCCTGTTCGTTCAGGATGCGATCCACGCCCAACAACCGCAGTGTGATGCTCAGCATCAACAGGATGGCCAGGTTCGTAATGACAAATAAAAAAATGCGTTTCATAGACCGGTTCCGTTCTTGATTAACAGGGAGCTTGATTAACAGGGACTTGGTTTAAAGACAGGGTATAGATAGGGCCGCAAATCCGGTTTTCAAGAACTCAAGCGTTCCACTTGTAAAAAAATCTTCAACCCAGATAATCCATTAGGACCGCGAGATGATGACGAGGCAGGTTGCGAGACAGTTTTGTCGGTGGGGAAGTCCATAGCTTAGTCTATGGACGCCCGAGCAAGCGGCGAAAATGGCCGACCGCCAGCACTCGTCAATTGTGGTGCGCTCGAAGAGCCGCCTAATGAATTATTTGGGTTTAACAAAGCCTAACCTCGAGCTGCTGTAAATACTGCCGTGCTAGCGACGATAATGCCTGGCCGACAGTGCGTAAATCGCCAAGCTGCCAAGCATGATAAAACATATTGCCGACCAATCCGGAAGTGTAAGTGAGGCGAACTTCCATGATACGTCCGCACAATCTCCATTTGCTTCGAACATGCTCGGCCACCATCGTGCAAGCGGCAAGGCATTCAAAAATTTTTCTTCAGGGCTGATACCGCACTCGAACGCTTCCGGATATCGAACCAGCCAGGCTTGACGCAAAGCAACGGCCATCCCCAGGAAAGCGAAGATTGCCATTAGTCCACTATAGACGCGGCGGGCTGCCTGGGAGGAATGAAAAAACGCCAATAACCCGGTTAAGCCCATGAGCCAGTATGCGATGCGTTGAACGACACAAAGCGGGCAAGGCAAAAGGTCTTTTACCAGTTGCAGATAAAGCGCGTAGCTTATCAGGCAGGCACAGCCGAGAAATATCAATAAAAAAAGGGGCCTGATTGACCTCATTCCTGGGTTTCCCAGCTTAGTCTATAATTACCCGCGACCCGTCTGCCTGGCTGGCGTCCAATACCGTTTGCTTATTGTCGGTTTTCATTTTCCGCATTCCACCCGCCACAATCTTGTATTCCAGTAAGCGGCATTCCAGCGCGCCATTGAATAGTGGAATACGGCGCGAAGGAGTCAAGCGTATGAGTTTTGGCAGAAGCGGGTCTGCGGTCATAATGTATGCGTTCCAGCTACTGAATTTTTTCTTCAGCACATCCCCAAGTTTGGGATAGAGCTCGTCAAGAGGCTGCCGCTCTCCTATGCGCACTCCATAAGGGGGATTGGTGACGATAATGCCAGCGGGGGTGGGCGCGGAAATTTCCAGTACGTTTGCCTGCTTTAGCGTAATGACTTCAGCAAAGCCCGCGGCGGAAATATTTTCGCGGGCAGCAGCCAAGGCGTCGCCGTACAGGTCACTGCCGAATATTGGCTGCGGCGCTTTTTGCTTTTGTCGAATCAGCGCCGCCTCCTTGAGCTGATCCCATTGTCCGTTATCGAAATTCAACAACTTTTGAAAAGCAAAGTCCCGTCCCAACCCGGGAGCGATGTTTAGCGCGATCTGCGCAGCTTCAAGCAGAAATGTGCCACTGCCGCACATCGGGTCCAGCAGCGGAGTACCCGGCTGCCAGCCTGCCAGATCTAAAATCCCGGCGGCAAGGTTTTCTCGTATGGGAGCTTCTCCCGCTACCTTCCTGAGTCCACGTTTGAATAGCGCGTCGCCAGATGTGTCCAAATACAAGGAAAATTCCTGGGCATCAAGAAAACCATAAATGCGTATATCAGGCCGGGCAGTATCCACGCTGGGCCGAGTTCCCTCAGCAGCGCGAAACGTATCGCAAACAGCATCCTTGATCTTTAGCGTGACGAAATCCAGGCTGCGTAGCGGACATTTCCTGGCAGCGACATTGACCCGAATAGTATGTGAGGATTTGAACCATTCATTCCAGGGTAGCGCTCGCGCGATGTTATATACATCGGCTTCGCTCGCGTAACGCTCGCTTGCCACTCGCCATAGAATGCGGCTGGCAATGCGGCTTTCGAGATTAGCACGGTAGCACAGGCCCCAATCGCCCTGGAATCGTACCCCTCCCGCATGCACCTGTACGAATGTTGCCCCCAGTTGCTCCAGCTCGGCAACAAGTACGGATTCTAGTCCGCGTGGACATGGAGCAAAAAAGAAAACCGTCACAGTGAAATCAATATTTGCACAACGTTCATCAACGCCATATATGGCGGACTATTTGGCAGTCCAGGCCCCATAGGCAAGCATTGCCCATGCGCTCAGGAACGCTACCCCGCCAAAAGGCGTAATGACCCCGAGCCCGCGAACGCCAGACAGGCTCAGCGCATAGAGACTGACAGAAAAAAGGACTATCCCGGCCAGCATCAGCCAACCCGACGTTCTCATCGGCTTGGATGCGGGATAATGCAGCAGCATGACGCCGACCGCGACAAGGCCCAATGCATGATAAAAGTGGTATTGCACGCCGGTCTGATACACAGCAAGCATGTCGGCTGAAAGCCTCTGCTTCAGGCCGTGCGCGCCAAACGCGCCAAGAGCGACGCAGAGAAATGCATTCGCAGCGCCGAGGGTGAGAAAGATTCTTGACATATTTTTAAGTAGATTCCGTTCAGAAGATTCGTTCAGAAGACTCCGAATAGAACCCCCAGAAATCGGGAGCCAACGGAAAGTTTAGTATTATTAATTATTACACCCGCTCTGGCAGCCTGCCCCCCGCTACTTCTCTCCCTTCTCGACAACCCGCGCCCTGGTCCACCCTTTCGCAAACACCACCCGAATCGTATCCCCCGTATCAGCCTGGGCGCAGTTTCTCAGAACATCGCCATCGGCGGTATAAGCGATACTATACCCCCGCTGCAACACCGCTTCAGGGTTAAGATGCGCCAGATTTGCCTCCCCACGCTGCAGGCTCATTGCAAGCGTTTCCAGCCGGGCATCAGCCGCACGGCGCAACCGCAGGTGGAAACCGCGCTGGCGCTCAACCAGGCGGCCGACGTCCAGACGCGCCGCAGTCAAGCGTTGGTTAAGCTCGCGCAAATGCCAATATCCGCCCTCGAAATCACGCAGCCAGCACCGCGTAATGCGCTCACGCGAGCGCTGCAGCCTGGCAAGCTGGTCATCGATTTGCTTCCCTGGATGGATCAGGCGACACCCCAGCATATCGCTGTATTGCATACGGCTTTCAATCCCGCGACGCATTTCCCGGCGAAGACGTCCTCGCCCGAGCTCCACACGATGCGCCAGTTCCTCATGAGCGGGACAAACGAGCTGAGATGCACCTGTAGGGGTGGGCGCACGGACATCAGCAACAAAATCGGCAATGGTAAAATCAGTCTCATGCCCGACACCGCTAACAATGGGGATGGGGCATCCAGCGATTGCCCGCGCCACGACCTCCTCATTAAATGCCCATAGATCCTCGATACTTCCCCCACCCCGGCATAGGATCAGCACATCGCATTCGCCACGGTTGGCCGCCTGTTGAATAGCCTCCGCCAGTTTTGCACCCGCACCGGCGCCCTGTACCGCTGCCGGATAGATGACCACCGGTATGGAAGGCATGCGCCGTTTGAGCGTAGATAACACATCATGCAACGCGGCGGCCGCGGGGGAAGTAATAACGCCAATCTGCTTTGGAAAGGCCGGTAATGGTTTTTTACGACCGGGGTCAAATAATCCTTCCTTTTCCAGCCTTATCTTGAGTTGTTCGAAAGCTTCGAACAGAGTGCCCCGGCCAGAACGGCGGATGGCCTCGACGCTTAGTTGAAAATCGCCGCGGGCATGGTAAAGCGTGACGAGCGCGCGCACCTCCACTTGCATGCCATCTTCAGGTTGCCAGTCGAGGTACTGGTTTTTATCCCGGAACATGACACAACGTACCTGAGAAGTTGCATCTTTGAGCGAAAAATACCAGTGACCTGAGCCGTAACGCCTGATGTTCGAAATTTCCCCGCTGACCCATAGCAGAGGAAAAGCCTGTTCGAGCAGGTCCTTAGCGCTGCGGTTTAAATCGCTCACAGTCAAAACCTCGCGAGCGATCTGCATTTCCACGACCAGGTTCATTTTCACATTCTACAATAATCCACATTCCCTACCAAATCTGCATAGTCCATGCCGAAAATACCTTATAAATTCCGCTTGTTACTTAGTTCTTGTTTTTTAAATATTATTTTCTGGCTCAAAATTGGTCTGTACAGGAAAAGTTATTATGAAAGCATGACTTATCCACTCTATCTTCAAATTTTCCACAAACTTATCCACAGCAATTGTGGAAAACGAAACTACAAGATATTCAACCTCCCCAAAAGTCCTTACCATGATCAAAGCAAGCAGTCAGATACTGCAAAGTTTTGCCAGGCCTTTTGAAAAACGCCTCAGTGATTTTCTGTGTGAGGCTGCCACAAACGAATTGCCCGGTTAAGATTTATTGTCGGCAGGTCTTAAATTTTGAGATCAAATATGTCGGTTAATCTTACACTTTATCCACGAGCAGGGAGTATTTTCCTTTGCAATCAATTTACTGTAAGAGGGCATAGTTATTGCTTGAATGTTATTGCTACTCCTGAGCTAAGGAGCGGATTCAATTGATGCGTAGGCAGCGTCTGTAGCCGTACATTCCCGACTGAAGCTGTCCACGGAGCGTGCTCGAATGAAGTATGACATCGTGCTGTGCGGTCGAGTCATTCGCGCCTGGCGCCGCCGTTCAGTTCTAGGTTTCAGCCGGCTGCTTATTTACAACCTTGTGCTTATTGCCACCGGCAAATATTCCGAAATAAGTCATCCTTTTGATCGATCGTTCGACCGAGGCACTGAGGAGCCGAAGTTTCTGACGGCGGACGAGTCTCTTAAAGTACACGCCAAGGGGTATGAGCCAGTAACAAAAGAACATATGCAAGCGTTGCTGGCAATGCTGCCCCGCCTCGAACTCACGGACTTTATCTTCCTTGATTTTGGTTCGGGTAAAGAACGTGCGCTATTTATAGCCGCGGAGCATCCATTTCGTCAGATTATCGGGGCGGAATACAGCCGTGAGCTTCACGAAACCGCGATGCGAAATGTCCAAACCTACCGAAATCCCGCGCAAAAATGTTTCAATATCACTCCGGTTCGGGCAGATGCCACAACCTTCAGCTTGCCGGAATTTCCGACAATCTGTTTTATGAACAATCCGTATGATGAAACACTGGTAGCAAAGACCGCGCGACATATCCATCGGTCGCTTCGATCAGCGCCCCGCCCCTTCTTCATCATTTATATGAATGCATACTATACTGGATCCTTCGATACGGCAGGGGGGTGGTCTCGCATAGGCTGCGGATCACTGGGAAGAGCGCCGTACGTGATCTGGCAATGGAGCGGAAGCGGCAGTAAATAGCAGGAAATAGGCTCACGTAGCGGTTCGTATGGCCGTGGCAAACGCCACGCCGCGCAACACCCTCTTCAAAAAGTGTTTCGCCCCAAAGGCAGTTCGCCCTAATCGATAAAACTTGTCTTTATTCCCCCACCCCTCCTCTTTTCTACGTCCATTCGTGCTGACCTTCGGGCTGACCCTCGTGCCGACCTGAGCGCATTACCTGTATTGCAGGTTGTTTTCGTTATTTTGAGGAAGGCTTATAAAGCTATAATCAACCCACGAAGTTATTGAATAATCACTTTGAGGAGATTGCGGCGTGTTCGCCTTGATCCAAGCTGCCGGCTGGCCGATCTGGCCCATTATCCTGGCTTCCATAGTCGCTGTAGCCATCATTGGGGAACGGCTATGGGCTTTACGCCTGAGCGTGGTTACGCCCCGGGATCTGCTGCCTAAGGTGCTGCACGAATACCGGAAAAATGGAGTCAGTGCCGATATGCTTGAGCGTCTCCAAAAACATTCCCCTTTGGGCCAGATTTTTGCCGCGGGTTTGAAAAACGACAAAAGCACGCGAGAAATCATGAAGGAATCGATCGAAGAAGCTGGCCGTGCTGTCGCCCACAATCTTGAACGCTACCTTACGACCCTGGGAACGATCGCCTCCTTGAGTCCCCTGATGGGTCTCTTTGGAACGTTAGTTGGGATGATCGAAATTTTTGGCACGAATTCCCCTGGCAGCAGCAATCCGGAACAGCTTGCTCATGGTATTTCGGTGGCGCTTTATAATGCCGCCTTTGGCATTCTGGTCGCTATTCCAAGCATGATTTTTTATCGTTATTTCCGTGGCAAAGTGGATGCACTGGTCATCGAAATGGAACTGCAAGCATTGAAACTGGTGGAAATCGTGCACGGGGAAAGGCAGGACTGACAGTGGAACCAGGGATAGGGACAAACAAACATGGCAATTAGAACGTGCGCATGTTTTTAAGGCATTCTCGTCAGGAATATTGCTTCTCTTCAGGAAGAAAACAGGTCGACTATTATGAATTTCCAGCGCGGCAGGCAAAAAGAAGATCCGGAAATCAACTTGGTGCCGATGATCGACGTACTACTGGTCATTCTCATTTTCCTCATGATCACTACCACTTACTCAAAATTTTCGGAACTGGAGATCAACCTGCCGCAAGCTGCATCCGACCAGCCGGCCGAACGCGCTAACATGATTAATATCGGGATTACCGCCGCTGGCAGCTATATGGTCAATGGCGCCCCTGTTAAATCTCCCAGCAGCGAGACGCTCAGCAGTGCCTTGCGTACAGCGGCGGGCGAACGGCCCGAGCCTGTGATTGTAATTCAGGCCGATGCGCAAGCTACCCATCAGTCCGTTATAACGGTTATGGAGGCTGCACGGCTGGCCGGTTACAGCCACATCACCTTTAGCACTGAAAACCGAAAATAACGCTTGAATGTAAACCGGACAACGGATGGGAATGGGTTTAAAATGCGTAACTTCCGCTAATGTTGGTAAACCACCGACCTTGAGGATAATTTCTTATGGATGCGAAACTGCTCGACATTCTGGTATGCCCGCTATGCAAGGGGCCGCTACTATATAAAAAATCCGAGAATGAGCTCATCTGCAAAGCAGACAGGCTGGCATTTCCGATTAAAGACGGTATTCCGGTAATGCTCGAAGACGAGGCGCGGAAATTTCCTCCGGAAGTGGAAATCAGATGAAAACCCTCCTTCGGACTGATCTGATTTCTTCACTAAGAACAGCGCAGATTCGATGAAGAGTGCGAATAGCGCCGCCATTCTGGGTGCACTTGCCGCGGACTCAGCCGCGCTCGGCCTGCACTGGCTTTATGACCCGGCACGCATTGCGGAAATTGAAAGGACCGATGGATTAGTGTTCTTGCGGCCGGACGCGATCCGTTATGCGGGAAGCAAGGGATACTTCGCTCACGCGGAAAAGATGCCGGGTGATTCATCGGCGTATGGGGAAATTTGCCTGCTCATGCTAAAGCACCTGGCTAAGTATGGAAAATTCGACCGAATCCAGTATCAAACGGAATACCGGACCTATTTTGGGCCGGGCGGCGAGTTTGTCGGGTATATCGATTCCCCTACCCGCTTGACGCTGCGAAAACTGCTGCCGCTCGAACCGGACGATTTTCCGCCACAGTCCGGGGCCGACGATGATCAGCACCCCTGTCTGGCCCCGCTTCCGCCACTGATTGCGGCTCACACCGGAACGCTGGAAGAATTGATGCATGATGTCGAGGAAGTGGTTCGCATCACGAACAACAACGCTGTCGCTGTTGCCGCCGCACAGTGTGCCGCGGCAGTTCTATTCCGAATATTACGGGGCTCACCGATTGTGGAAGCCCTGGAGAATGCGTTGCCCCTGTCGGGAAATACCCTCAAGCCGCTGCTCGAGCAGGCGCTTGCTTTGCCGGACTTCGATAGTGTGGCCGCATCTGAGCGCTTTGGCAGGGCCTGCCATGTCGTGGAAGGATTGCCGCTAATCTTTCATATCGCGCAGCATGCTCCCGACTATCGCCGGGCAATCGAGTCCAATATTCGCGCTGGGGGAGACAGTTGCGGGCGTTCCATCATGCTTGGCGCCATTGTCGCGGCACACATGGCGCAGCAGGACTGTTCAGCTTTTCCTGTTCCCTTGTCCTGGCTGGCAAGGTATAAAAAATTGATGGTTGCTGCTGACGCATGCGGATCCTTCGATAAGAATGCTCGAGTCGATAAAGCTGCGTTGCTGGCGTAGATAATCGCAATTCGCCGAAGGGAAGCAGTATGTGCGTCTATCGATGGCGATGCCTGCCTGACGGCGGGCAAAGCCGTGAAAAAGCGGGCAAGTCTTCCGGAGTCAGTGACTTTTTTGCTCGTTCCACAGTTGCTTGCCGCGGTTTGATGATCTTCTGGCTTATCTAAGGCCCTGGACAGGAGAGCCGATGAAATCCCTGCTCGAAGAGGCGCCGGGGGCGCCCGGCATTCCTCCCACCTGGTGCAGCAGTGCAAAGGAGATAGTCGGCTGCGCGCTCGGGCCATCACGCCTTTGGTTCACCCTCGGCGGCGGTATCGTTAACGAAGTTTATTATCCCCGCGTGGATGCCCCCCAGATACGTGATCTCGGCTTCATCATTGCCGACAATGACGGGTTCTGGATAGAGCTGAAGCGTATGAACAACCACGTACTGGAGCTCGCCGCCCCAGGCACTCCCGCGGTTCGCATCGTTCACCGCCATGACCGCTTTGAGTTTACCCTTCGTATTGTCGTGGATCCAGAGCGTGACGTCTTACTGTTGGACATTCATCTCGAGGGAGATCCCAATCTGCACCCTTATGCGCTGCTTGCACCGCATCTCGGCGGCACGGGATGGAATAACAAGGCCGAAGTTGATGAATACCGCGGCAGGCGTGTGCTGCTGGCTGAGAAAGACCCGTTTGGTCTGGCGCTGGCGGCAGTGGATCGCTACCAGTATGACGTATGGGGCCCGGCTAGTGCGGGTTATGTCGGATTCAGTGATGGCTGGCAGGATTTCAACTGCAATGGCCGGATGACGTGGCAATACTCGCAAGCGGGTCCCGGAAATGTAGCACTGCTGGGTGCGCTCCCGCGCAAGGCAAGCCTCGCCCTGGGTTTTGCCAGCAGCAAGGAGTCCGCAGCAACTCTCGCAATTTCCGCCTTGCTGCAACCATTCGATCAAGCCTGGCACCAGCAGATCACCGACTGGGGATGGTGGCACAAGCAATGCGACGATGCCAGTACCTTCGCCTGTGATATTCCCCCTTCATTACGAGAGCAATTCCGTATCTCTGCGATGGTGTTACGTACTCATCAGGATAAGATTTACCCTGGCGCCATGGTGGCAAGCATGAGTATACCGTGGGGCAACACTCGCGACGAGCGCGGTGGTTATCATCTGGTGTGGCCGCGGGATCTGGTGGAGTGCGCGGGAGCCCTGCTTGCTCTCGGCGCAGAAAATGAAGCCCGGGATATTCTTCGTTACCTTATTGCAACGCAGCGCCATGATGGTCATTGGTATCAGAACCAGTGGCTGGGAGGCAAACCCTACTGGCAGGGCGTACAACTGGACGAGGTAGGATTTCCGGTGTTGCTCGCGATGCGGTTGGCCGCTCATGGTGCCCTCAAGGGCATCGAGATTGCGGATATGGTACGGCGTGCCGTCGGGTTCATTGCGCGCAACGGTCCTGCGGCTCAGCAGGAACGTTGGGAAGAAGATGCGGGCATCAACACTTTCACCCTGTCCGTATGCATTGCCGCTCTCGTAGCCGGAGCGCCGCTGGTCAAGCCCGAAGCGCAGAGTTTTCTGCTGGCGCTCGCCGACTACTGGAATTCCCGCATAGAGGACTGGACAGTGGCGTATGACAGCGCCCTTGCCCGCCGGATGAACGTGAGCGGATATTATGTTCGCATGGCGCCCCCGATCAGGGAGACAAATACTCGTGCGTTACTGGATGTCGTCCCGATCAAGAACCGTTTGCACGATCCGAGTTTATCTGCAGCAGAGCAAGTAGGCGTGGACTTTTTGCAGCTTGTGCGTTTCGGGTTGCGCCGCGCAGATGATCCCCTCGTTGTCGATAGTGTAAAAGTCGTGGACGAGCTGCTTAAAGCCGATACGCCCAGCGGTCCCGGCTGGTATCGCTACAATGGAGATGGCTATGGTGAACATGCGGATGGCGCAGGATTCGATGGGGCGGGCGAGGGACGGCCATGGCCCCTGCTGACGGGTGAGCGAGGCCATTACGCATTGCTCGCCGGGGAGGATGTTTTACCTTATCTCGAAGCCATGGTTGAAATGAGCGGAACCGGCGGCATGATTCCGGAACAGATTTGGGATAGCGCCGCCATACCTGCACTCGGACTTTATCCCGGCCGTCCCAGTGGATCAGCCATGCCGCTGGCCTGGGCTCATGCCGAATTCATTAAACTGCTGGCGTCTCGGCAATTGGGGCATCCCTTTGACCGGCCTGAAGCCGCTTGGGAACGTTATCATGGAATACGCCCCCTGTCCGAATATGCCTTCTGGCTACCCCAGTCCCCTATCCGCCAAATTTACGAGGGAAATGACTTATTCATAGCATTGTATTATCCCGGACTGGTCCACTGGGGCCGTGACGACTGGCAATCCCCGACCGACATCGTGACGACCGACAGTGGTCTCGGTCTTCACTTCGTCCGGATCGAAACGGCTTCACTCATGTGCGGGCAAAAACTCGATTTTACCTTTCAGAATCTGGATAGCGGAGTTTGGGCTGAGCACGTCTATTCGATTACTGTGATAGGCCGATCGCGGTGACCTGCTCAGCAGAAGATCATTTCTTCTTCAGGTAGAATATGAATTCTCCGGCCATTTCCGATAACGACAGCAACTCGTTGCCTGTCTGATCAGCAAAGACCTGAAAATCAATTACGGAACCGGGATCAGTGGCCAGTATCTTCAAAACCTGGCCGGTCGTCATGTCGACCAGGGATTTTTTGGTGCGTAGTATGGGCAAGGGACAGTTCAGGCCGCGCACGTCCAGTTCCTTGTCGCAATTCACGGGTTTCTCCTCAATTGCTGGTGGGAAGTTCTGTTCCTGATGAAAG
>DATJHX010000225.1:0-11987 GCA_035493655.1 Nitrosospira sp. | reverse complement strand
TGGCGTTGTGCTCCTCGGCATCGTAGTTCCAGCTACGACCAGCGTCGCACGCCTTATGATCATCCCGATTTTAACAGCAACGCGCTCAGCGAGGATTTGTTCAGCGGTTCCTCAGGGGAAGGAGCGTTTGTTCGCAGTTCGAGGGTTATTATACTGGCAATAGCGTTTTCGCTCGATTCACGTCATCTTGCACTAAACTTATTACATGAAGCCGCTTACGTTTTCCATTTTGCGTCTCTTGAGCGACAATGAATTCCACTCAGGGGAAACCATTGCCCAGGGCCTGGGGATTTCGCGCACGAGCGTGTCCAATGCGCTGCGTGGATTGCAGGAAGCCGGTGTGACAGTGCATAAGGTCAATGGTCGAGGCTATCGCCTGCTCGATCCGGTGCAATGGCTGCAAACGGATCTGATCCTGGAGCATCTGGGCGAAGACGTAGCAGGTAATTTTAGCCTTGAAGTTGTGGATATCATCGGATCGACCAGTAGTCTGCTGTTGCAAAAGATCTCGCCGGGACTGAATTCCTGCAGCACCCCTGTTCACGTGGTGGCGGCGGAGTTGCAGACAAATGGACGTGGACGGCGCGGGCGGCAATGGCACTCGGGGCTGGGTGACGGATTGACCTTCTCCTTATTGTGGCAGTTTCAGCAGGGCGCGAGTTTTCTGTCGGGCTTGAGCCTCGCGGTGGGAGTTGCAATCATACGCGCGCTTGAATCCAGCGGAATCAAGGGTGCGTCGCTTAAATGGCCTAACGACGTAATGTTTAATTTCTGCAAGCTGGCAGGCATACTGATCGAGCTGCAGGGCGACATGTTTGGGCCTACGGTTGCCGTCATTGGTGTCGGGGTCAACCTGAAATTGCCAAAGAGCGTGCAGGCGCGCATAGATCAGGGCGCGACCGATGTGTACGCCATCAATGGGGAACTGCCCGACCGTAACAAGCTGCTTGCTGCGCTGTTGATTAATCTCGTGAGCGCCTTAAAAGAATTCGAGCAACATGGGTTTGCGCCATTCATGAAGGAATGGGCTAAATACCACATTTTCGAGAATAAACCCGTAACGCTCAGGCTGCCGGACGGCTCAAGCGAGGAAGGCATGGTTGATGGCGTAGCCGAAGACGGCTCTCTTCTGTTGCGGACTGCGACAGGAGGCAAGCGCTATAGCGGTGGCGAGATCACGCTGCGCCGGACGGCATAATGAAGCCCCCGATGAAATCCCTTCTGCTAGCGGTGGATTCAGGCAATACAAACGTCAAGTGGGGTTTGCATGATGGGAGTGGTTGGTCGAAACGAGGGGTGGCGGCGCAGGGAAATAAGCTGCTGCTGGAGCGTGAGTGGCAGAATCTACGCGAACCCGAGCGCGTTATCATATCGAACGTCGCTAACATACAGGCAAAATCTGACCTCTTGGAATTATTGTCTCGCTGGAAAGCTGAGCCGCAATGGGTAAGTGCTGCTGCTTATCAATGCGGCGTGCGCAACTATTATCAGGATCCCGCACAGCTTGGCAGCGACCGCTGGGCAGCGCTGCTCGCAGCATGGCAATTGCAACGGCAAGGCTGTCTGGTTGTTGATGCGGGTACGGCCATAACCATTGACGCCTTATCCGACACAGGAGAATTTCTTGGAGGTATCATCGTTCCCGGTATTGAACTGATGCAGAAAGCCCTGATGGGAAATACCGCTTTCCTGAAAGCCCAAGTTGGAAAATTTTGTGATTACCCTGATAGTACCGGGGACGCCATCTACAGCGGTGCATTAAATGCCATCGCCGGAGCTGTTGAGCGCATGGCCGCAGTGCTTACCGTTACCCTGGGCCGCGTGCCTGATTGTATTCTTAGCGGCGGCGGGGCCCAGCAAATGCATGCCCAGCTTCACGTGGAGGCTACAGTAGTGGATAATCTGGTGCTTGAAGGTCTGGTAGTGATTGCCCAGGAAAATCCTGAAGCCATAAAGCTGCCTGAACAGGAGCGCGAAAAGCGGTCGTCTGGTTAAAGAATCTCTGAATAAACCCTCGCGGGCGCGACGACGGCTTTGCGGGATGGGATGCGCGAAAGGCGACAAAGCGAATGCGACCGCGAAGGGCGGAGCAGTAGCTTCCGAAGGAAGATGCGACCCCGTAGCGGGATGCGCGGCCCCGGTCATCCATAAGTGCGGTCGTCGCATCCCCTACGCGGGTCGATCCCGCTTCGCGGGTCCTTCGCCCTGCGCTTCGGGTCGCGACCGCGAAGGGCGGAGCAGTAGCTTCCGAAGGAAGATGCGACCCCGCAGCGGGATGCAAGCTCCCAGTCAATCCATAATCGCGGTCGCCGTATCTCCCTCCGCTGCCCGTTTCCGCTTTGCGGGCCCCTCGTGCAACGCTCGGGGGGCGCCCTTCGCCAGGAGCCTGACAAAACAGACCACCTGCAAAGCCTCGTCCCGACGGGTTGCGGTAAAATCAGGCGCTCACGGCGTTGGGCTTCTTGGCATCGTAGAACCAGGCTATGATCTGCGTCGCGCGCCTTGTGATCATCCCAATTTTACCAGCAACGCACCCCGCAAGGGGTTATTCAGAGGTTCTTTAATGTCTGTTTTTCAGCGCGCAGCGTTCTATACCACTGTTAACCGGTTGGTGGATCTGCCGGCGCTTGATGGAGTGGAAATTGCCTTTGCCGGGCGTTCCAATGCGGGCAAATCGAGTGCCATCAACTCCCTGGCTCATCGAAGCCGTCTCGCTTTTGTCAGCAAAACGCCCGGCCGTACCCAGCACATAAATTATTATCAGTTGGGAACGGGAAGTGACCGGTTTCTGGTAGATCTTCCGGGTTACGGTTATGCTAGAGTGCCTCCAGAAGTGCGTCAGCATTGGGAGCATCTGATCGGCGGATACCTGCAGACACGCCAATCACTTTATGGCATGGTGCTCATCATGGATGTGCGGCACCCGCTCACCCCGCTTGATCGGCAGATGCTGGCCTGGTTCGCATCGACGGGTAAGCCGATACATGTGCTGCTGACAAAATCAGATAAACTTACCAGGCAGCAGGCAGGGAAGGCACTTAAGGATGTGTCAGGTTTCTTGCGTGAATCATACCCGCAATGTACCGTGCAGTTATTTTCCAGTATGACCGGTCAAGGCGTTGAAGAAGCTGGCGCCCTGCTTGGCACATGGCTTGGACTGGACAGGGTCGATTCCGGAATGGGCTCCATACAAAATGATGTATAGGAGAAATAAGGAGAGTCGTGCGAGAAATAAAAAACCCCCGGTTAAAGGGGAATAAAACCGGGGGCAAACTACCTTAATTAGGGATTAAGGTACCCGCTCAGGGAGGAAAAGCGGGAGACAAATAAACAACGTCTGCAAGTAAGATACATAATTTGGGGATAAGTTCCGCCTTTTTTGATTTTTTATCCATTTATTCTTTTTTTCGCGAAAATTATCATGCCGGTTTTTAGTCAGTTTCCCCGGAAACGAATGAGGCGCATGCGCCGGGACGAATTTTCCCGTCGCCTGATGCGTGAGAGCCATTTAAGCACAGATGACCTGATTTATCCCGTGTTTGTGCTCGATGGTGAGAAACGTGAGGAAGCGGTAGCTTCAATGCCGGGTGTTATGCGGCAGAGTCTCGACATACTGATGTACCGGGCGGAAAAATGTCTACAGCTCGGTGTGCCGGCGATGGCGATTTTTCCGGTCGTTGATTCCGCTTTCAAAAGTCTGGACGCCGCTGAGGCCCTCAATCCAGACGGCCTTGTGCCAAAGACAGTAAGTGAACTGAAGAAACGTTTTCCTGAGCTTGGCGTTATCACGGATGTGGCTTTGGACCCTTACACGAGTCATGGACAGGATGGGCTGATCGATACCACTGGCTATGTAATGAACGACGAGACGGTGACCGTGTTGGCGCAGCAGGCGTTGATACACGCTCAGGCAGGGGCTGACGTGGTGGCTCCATCAGATATGATGGATGGACGTATTGCAGCAATCCGGACCGCGCTGGACGGCTGGAAGTACGTCCACACCCGGATTCTCGCTTACTCGGCCAAATATGCTTCCAGTTTTTACGGCCCTTTTCGCGACGCAGTAGGCTCCGCGGCCAACTTGGGCGTGGGCAATAAATACACGTATCAGATGGATCCCGCCAATTCGGATGAGGCATTATGGGAGGTGGGCCTGGATCTGGAAGAGGGCGCGGATATGATAATGATAAAGCCTGGCTTGCCTTATCTCGACATCGTGCGCCGCATCAAGGATCGATTCGGCGCTCCGACCTTTGTGTATCAGGTCAGCGGCGAATATGCCATGCTAAAAGCCGCCGCGCAGAATGGCTGGCTGGATGAGGAAGCCTGCGTTCTTGAGTCGTTGCTGGCTTTCAAGCGCGCGGGCGCCGACGGCATCCTGACTTATTATGCGCTGGATGCGGCGGAGTGGATAAGGAGTGGATAAGGAACCTCTGAACAAATCCTCCGCGGAGCGCGGTGTTTTCCGGCGAATCAGAGGAGAAAGCAGAGGAGAAAGCGGCTGACCGGAAGCATTTCAAACGCCGATCACTGGGAGAAGAACTCCTTTATCACATCCTCGGCAGACCTCAGCGCTTCTTCCACCTTGTTTTCTTTTTCTGCTTCAGGCGGCAATTGCTCATCCAGAAAATATTCAGCCATGCCTCCTTCAGGTTCCCTCAGGCCGGTCTCGGGATTGATTTTGGCCATCGTGATGCCCGATGGCGGCGCATATGAAGCCATCGGGACTCCTTTCAACACCTTGCCCATATAGCTTATCCACATTGGCAGCGCTGCGTGGCCCCCGGTTTCGTTAGTTCCCAGGGTGCGCGGGGTGTCAAAACCTATCCAGGCGATTGCCACGAGATCGGCCTGGTAGCCGCAAAACCACGCATCGACGTAGTTGCTGGTGGTGCCGGTTTTCCCGGCCAGGTCGGAGCGGCCCAACTGTTTTGCCTTGGTGGCGGTGCCTCGCTGCACCACATCCTGCATCATGCTGGTTATAAGAAAGGCATTGCGCGGATCGATGATCTGTTTGGCATCGGTCCCGGCGAGGACGGGTTTTGTTTGTTCCAGTATATTGCCTTTCTCATCCTCTATACGCTGGATGAAATAGGGTACTATGCGAAAGCCGCCATTGGCGAATGCGGCATATCCCACCGCCATCTGTATCGGTGTTACCGAACCCGCGCCTAGCGCCATCGGCAAATAGGGCGGATGCTGCTTCGGGTCGAAACCGAATCGGGCGACATAATCCTGGGCATATTGAACGCCCATCGCCTGAAGAATACGAATCGATACGAGATTCTTCGATTTGACCAGCGCTTCCCGCATACGCGTCGGGCCTTCGTAATTGCCGTCGAAATTTCGCGGATCCCACTGATCGCTTCCTGTTTCCTCCGCAGTAAAGGAAAGCGGTGCATCGTTAATGACAGTCGCTGGAGTAAAGCCTTTTTCCAGGGAGGCGGAATAAATGAAGGGCTTGAAACTTGATCCAGGCTGGCGCCACGCCTGCGTAACATGATTGAACTGGTTGCGGCCGAAGTCGAATCCCCCAACCATGGCACGAACCGCGCCGTCACGCGAGTCCAGGGAAACCAGCGAGGCTTCGACCTGAGGAAGTTGCACGATTTGCCACGGGCCTTTTTCACTCTTCTTTACGCGAATCAAAGAGCCTGGGCGAATGCTTTGTTTGCCAGCGCCGCCTTTGCTGTCTAGAAATTTATGCGCAAACTTGAGACCGTCACCGGTGATTTCGATGATTTCGCCGCCTTTGCGGTAAGCCCGCACCAGCTTGGTATTGGCTTCCAGCGCCACCGCGGCATGAATATCATCGCTGTCGGAGACTTCCTGTAGCGCGTCCTCGAGAAACTCTTCCCGGTCAGTGCCGTTTTTTGTCAAATCGATAAAGGCCTCAGGGCCTCGATAACCGTGGCGCCTGTCATAATCCACCACGCCCTGGCGTACCGCTTTATAGGCTGCTTCCTGGTCCAGCCGCCGTATCGTGGTATAGACCTTGAACCCCTTGATATAGGTATCTTCCTGATGACGTTCATACACAGCCTGGCGTGCCATCTCCGCCACATAATCCGCATGCATTGCGAACTCCTGTGATTCACGCCTTGCCCGCACGGGTTGCTTTTCCGCTGTCTTGAATTCCTCGCCGGAAATATAGCCCAGTTCCTGCATGCGCCGGAGTACATAGAGCTGCCGCGCCTTGGCGCGCTTGGGATTGACCACAGGATTATAGCGGGAGGGCGCTTTAGGCAGCCCTGCAAGCATTGCGGCTTCTGCAAGATTGATCTCGCGCAGCGGCTTGCCGAAATAAACCTGTGCCGCGGCAGCGAAGCCGTAAGCACGTTGACCGAGGTAGATCTGGTTGAAGTAGAGCTCCAGAATCTCGTCCTTGCTCAAGCTGTGCTCGATCTTGAAGGCCAGCAACGCTTCGCTGAATTTTCGGGACAACGTTTTTTCCTTGGTCAGGAAAAAATTTCGTGCCACCTGCATGGTAATGGTGCTGGCGCCCTGGCGCATTCCGCCGGAAGTAAAATTGGAATAGGCCGCGCGCAATATTCCCGTGTAATCCACTCCTCCATGCTGATAAAACCTGTCATCCTCCGCCGCCAGTATTGCCTGCTTGAGTTGCTGGGGGACGGCGCTGATCTTGATGACCTCGCGGCGCTCTTCACCAAATTCGCCGATCAGGAGACCATCAGCGCTATATACCCGTAGGGGGATTTTCGGACGGTAATCAGTCAGCGCTTCAAGCGACGGCAATGTCGGAATCGTAACCAGCGCTGCAAAGCCGCCCAGCAAAATACCAAGCAGAGTCAGCGCAAAAAAAGCGGCAAGCGCGTAAACCCACCAGCGCGCTAGCATGGGGAGAGAATTTTCAAGAAGGGAGTCAAAATGAACATACGCAATTATAACAAGCCAATCCCAACGCTAATACCCAAATTGAATCGTACCGGCGATGAGCAAGGCCTGGGTCTGGATGACAACTCATCAGTAGGGCAATCGTTAGCCGAAGGTGGTTGAGTAAAAGGCGATAAGCGGATGGGGTGAGCGTGAGAGCTTTTAGCTGCCGCTGGCTGGGCCAGTCGAAACCCACTATTTGGATAGGGTTTATCCGGAAGCGGAGTTAACTTGTTTAAAAAAGCAGTATGGGATTTTTAGTCAAGGCAACCAGAACGATATAAAGAAAGGCCGCCTGAGCGGCAATCCATGCGGAAATTCTCATTTTCCGAGTTTTTGCAAACCTCAATGCCGTCATTCCCAGCCCGATATAGATCAGTAAGCCCGCCACCTTGGCGCTGAGCCAGGAATCGTTAATCGGATCCTGCTGGATCTGCACTGCGAGGGTAATAGCACTCATGAGCAATATGGTATCCACCACGTGCGGAGTTATTTTTACCCAACGCTGTTGCAGGACGGCGGAGCCTCGCATCATCCACATGCTGCGTAAAGAAAACAGCAGATAGCTGACGACCACGCTGGTGACGTGAATCATTTTTAGCGCTGCGTAGCTCATGCCTATCCTCCGCGTATCATCCAGCCGTGGCTGCCTGCCACCGCTCCGGCAACCGCCACAAGGCTCAAGCTCAAAAGTATCCAGTGCATGCGTCGCATCCGCGCAAAAATCTTTCCAGCATCATGCTCTTCCGTATTATTGATCTGCCTGCGCAGAACGAATGGTTCCACTATAAATAACATCAAGGTAAAGATCAGCCACACCAGCACCATGGCATGCATCCACCAGAAGCGCAGTTCCGCAAACCGATGCCATGCATCGAGCAGGTAAACCATGTAGAAACCGCTCAAGCCAACCAGCAGTGTGGTAAAGCGCGCCTGCGGAGCGAAGCGGCTTTCGATGCGGCCGAAAAATCCCGTTCGCTCGGAAGCCGAACCCATTTGCGACATGGCCGGGATCAGTACTGTTGTAACCATCGCCACCCCGCCGATCCACAATATCACGCCTAGCACATGGAGCACTCTGGCAAACGCAAATTCATCCATAAAAGTAGCTCCTGATGTTGACCCCAATTTTATTGCCCGTATCTATTGCCCATATTTGTTGCCCATGTTTGTTGCCCATGTTTGTTGCCGTATCGCCTTCCTGCATCAGACCCCGGCTCGTCCGGGAAATTCCATATCGAAGACGACACGCCGAGCATTTACTGTCAAATCACAGAGGCGCTCCCCACTTCCCCTGGAATCATGTACTGCAGCGAGGCGATTTCCATTTCCTTGAGCCGGTAAAGTATTCATTAACGCTGGCAAATCGCTCCATTCGTCTTCCTGTTTTCTGTCAAGTTAATACCTTACAGTTCAACATTTGATCCGGATATCCAAACCGGCAGGAGCGGATATCCGGCGGGAGCATGCTTTATCGAGAAGAGGGAAATTGATGAAGCAAGAAATTTTTCAATCTGCGCGAATAGAGCGGGGATCCACTTATTGCTCAGGATTGATATCTACCATTGTTGCATCTGATGAAAAATTCGTAGAATGTCGCTGAACTGCTCGGGGCAGGTAGACGATGGTGAAGGGCGTCCTGCTTATGACAAATTCGCGGGTAGAGTGAATACGCCCCGCTTTGCCGAGCATCGGATATTCCCCAAGCAAACTGGCAGCCTCAAGAATTTTCCCAGCTATATGTTATGCAGCCTGAGAATGGTCTGTTGCGATGTATTCCCGCAACGCTACAAGATCGTTGATGGCATCTTCGTGCCATCTTATTTGCCTACTGGCGCTTTAAGTTCCTGATCACTTCCCCAGCTTTGCAGCCACCGTACGGCCTCTTCGTCGTTCGCAAATTTTGCGTTACCATTTATGACTTTATTCAAGGTCGTCTGGATTGCCTCGATTTGCCAGGACTCATGCTGAACGTATTGCTCTATGGCGTGAGCCATGAGCCAGGCACGCGACCGCTCGGCGGCTTTGGTGAGTACATCGAGTTTATTCAAAACCTCTTCATCAAGCCGGATGGAAACCGATTGTGTCATAGCCAGGTTTTCCTGTAGTCGAATGTGTACAAAGGATTGTAGTCTGCTCCCAAGCTGCTTTCCATATTAATCTCTATGGGTTCAATTCCCCGTCCCTTGGGGCGAAGGCTGGCTGGAAGCCAGCGTATTGTAAGAGCCCACTTAATACCCGCGGCTTGCGGCGGGGTGCTTGATTCAAAGAATTTTGTCAGCCGCTGGTTTGACCGGTGGAGTTACTCCAGTGCCTCCGCGTTGAAGGGTTCACAGCCAGCAAGGTCTGATTCGTCTGTGGCGGGTAATTGTGCGGCCAGGTCACGTAATGCCGTCCGCAGGCCTTCTTCCAGAACAGGATGATAGAAAGGCAGGCGCAGCATATCCCGCACGGTGAGCGAGCGCTCTATGGCCAGTGCCAGCAGATGCGCCATATGTTCCGCGGCGGGCGCGCACATTTCCGCACCCAGAAGTCGCCCACTTTCCGGTTCGCCATACAGGCGTAAGATGCCTTTATTACGCTGAGCGGCCCGGGCGCGGCTTTGATGTTCAAAACGCACTTCTCCTGTCAGGATATTTTTAGGGTCCAACGACTGCAAGCGGCTGCCTACGGTTGCGATACCGGGATCGGAAAAGACTATTGTAAGGGGAACCCTGCGGGCAAAGCAGAATGGGGTAGCACGCATGGCGTTGATTCCGGCAATATGTCCATCATCAGCAGCTTCGTGCAATAGAGGTGTCTGGCCGTCGGCATCTCCCGCCATGAAAACCGGCAAATCGCCTACTTGCATCGTGTGGGGATCGACTGGAGGCAGGCCTTGCTCGTTGAGTTCGATGCCCAGTGTTTCCAGCCCTAGATCGTCGATATTGGGCTGCCGGCCCAAGGCAGCGAGGACGCTGCCAACCACAACTTTTTCAGTACCGGTGCACACCTGCACGCCGCTCTCGATAATATCCAGATCAGCCTTTTTGCCAAGATGCAACGGGAACTCATGCCCCAAAAGCTCTAGCGCCACGGCATTGACCAGGGGATCGGTCAACCCCGCAATAGTTGTGCTCTCCGAGAATACAATCATATTTATGCCCAGCCGCGAGAGAGCTTGGGCCATTTCGATGCCGATAGGCCCCAGGCCTAACACCGCCATATGCGAAGGCAGCGCCTCCTGCTCGAACAATGTATCTGTAGTGAGTACTTGCTTGCTCAAGGTCCGCCATGAACCGGCCCGCGACAAAGCGGGCACCACGGGGCGTGATCCGGCGGCAATAATAATGCTGCGCGCGTGCAGTTCCCGTCCGTTTACTTCAATCCTCCCTACACCCAGCAAGCGGGCGCGGCCGGAAATAGCGCGCTCGCCAAGTCTCTCGGTGGCCTTCAATGTGCTGGCGACAAACCCGTCGCGTAGCCCCCGTACACGTCGCAGTGCCGCGGCAATATCGAGCGTGAGATGTTCGCCGCCCCGGATGCCGAATTCATCGAAAGTCTTGCGCCGATGGAAAGCATTCGCCGCCTCGATGAGTGTCTTGGAAGGCATGCAACCCACCCGAGCACAAACTGTCCCCCATGAGCCGTCATTAATAACGACAAAATTGCGGGTACGTTTCTGCACTTCGCGCAGCGCAGCCAGGCCCGCGCTGCCGGCCCCGATAATGATGACATCCAGAATTTCATCCATGGGAACTGTCCTCAGCATGGGATGGCTGAATTTTTGGCGAATAGACTTATCCGCAAGCTGCCACGCCGATCTTTCAATCTCGGCGCCAACATGGACTATGGGTGTTACTTGAAGAAAAGTAGGGGCTGCCCAACTGTTATTCGACTATTGTAGCGATGCCTCTCCCGGCTCACCCCTGGCAGCGCCATTGCCCGAAGTTTTGGGCTTCACGCGTGAAGCGAGCCATTCCCGCGCTGTCTTTTGCGCCTGTGCGAGCTGCTTGTTGCTGAGAGACCGCATGACCTCATCGCGAGCCGATGCAGCCTCTTGTATGCCCGCGGCTGCGGCCAGATTCAGCCATACATAACTCTGCACATGGTCAATAGCAAGACCATAACCCGTACGATAGATGAGACCCAGCTCATACTGCGCAAGGGCGTACCCTTGTTCCGCCGCTCGCCTGAGCCATTTCGCGGCTTCGGCGAAATCCTGAAGAGCACCGTTCCCGGTTAAATACAACAGCCCCAGCTTATACTGCGCGTCCGCTTCACCGTTCTCCGCGCTTTCCTGGTACAACTGCACTGTAAAGTGACGGTCGTCCACGCGTTTTTGCGGTGGAATTGCCTTGATGGGGGCTGCCGGTTGAGTGCTGTTCAATGGTTTCGGTTCAGCAGTAGAGGTGCTCAAATGATCGGGCATGTTTGGGGTGGATTTACTGGCCCCAGGCACGGCAGCCTGTTCAGACTCAGTCTTCGATGCCGCCATGATCGGCTGGCCGCCGAAGTTCTGTTCGATAACGAGCCAAACCGTTGTGATCAGTATGGCGCCGATAGCCGCCACTGCTCCCGCAGCAAAATAAGCATTGGGATTGCGTACCCAAAAGCGCTCTTTGCATTCACGGCAGCGTATTGGTTTGAGGAACAGCATGCCTGTTGTGCGTTCCCCAGGGCGGACACGAGAGCTGTGCGTTTTCTCGCTTCCGCACTTAACGCATTTCGTGTACATAATGCTCCATATCGTTTTCTTTCCCAGTGGAAAATCGGTTATTTCCATAGGCTTCGGGACAGTCTAAGTATTGGCCGGTTTAGCGTCAAGCCAAGTTGGAAAGCGTCGCCGCGCGATTGCTTGAATATCATGGGTATACACTGATTTGGCCTGAAGCCACAGCGCGAATCTTCTCTTCATTGCGCCTGAATGGCGGCTGCTTAACCTCGCCTACACTAGGGAACCGCTGAACAAATTCTCGCTGAGCGCGTTGCTGTTAAAATCGGGATGATCATAAGGCGTGCGACGCTGGTCGTAGCTGGAACTACGATGCCGAGGAGCACAACGCCACATGAGCGCTCGATTTTACCGCAACCCGGATGGGACGGGCTTTGCA
>DATJHX010000224.1:0-3569 GCA_035493655.1 Nitrosospira sp. | reverse complement strand
AATCCGTCCCGTCCCTTTGGGTTGCGCATGAAAAACGCGGATGCCGTGTTGCAAAGCTTGGCCATAGGCCCACTATGGTCCTGCGCTTCGCGCCTTGCCTCCGTGTTTTTCATGCAGCAACGCGAGCGCGAAATAAATGTTAACAGGCCCTGGAATCGGGATAACGCTGAATCGAGCTGCCGGAATACGGCCGGATATGAAGCAGATACTCGCTCTCACGGCTGGAGAGCCAGCAGGAATTGGCCCGGACTTGTGCGTGCAAATCGCCCAGATGGATTTGCCGTATAACCTGGTCGTCGTCGCCGACCGTGAACTCTTGCGCGAACGCGCCCGTTTATTGCAACTCCCGCTGGAAATAATCGACTCTTCTGTAGTCGCTCCCGAACGCCAATCGTGCACTCTGCGTGTGCTGCATATCCCGCTGGCTGAGCCGGCAATGCCCGGCAGACTGAATTCGACAAACGCGCGCTATGTTCTAAACACCCTGGAACGCGCCGTCGAAGGCTGCCGCTGCGGTGAATTCGACGCCATCGTTACGGCGCCGGTGCACAAAGGCGTCATCAACGACGCGGGGATTGCGTTTACCGGCCACACGGAATACCTCGCCGGTCTTACAAGCAGCCAGGCGGTCATGATGCTGGTGGGAGGCGGAATGCGGGTAACGCTGGCCACCACCCACCTGCCGTTGAAGGAGGTGCCCTCCGCTATTACCGGGCGACTGCTGGAGCAGAAGCTCCGTATCATCTGCCAGGATCTGATTACACGCTTTGCAATTCCCAAACCACGCATTGCCGTAGCGGGATTAAATCCCCATGCCGGCGAATCGGGTCATCTTGGCAGAGAAGAGATAGACACCATTATCCCGGCGCTCGAAAAGCTGCGCGCGACAGGAATGGAGTTGATCGGCCCCTTGCCCGCCGACACCCTCTTCAATCCGTCCAGGCTAAAAGAATACGATTGCATATTCGTCATGTACCACGATCAAGGCTTGCCTGTGCTCAAGCACGCCAGTTTCGGCACAGGGGTGAACGTGACACTGGGCTTGCCTATCATTCGGACATCGGTGGATCATGGCACCGCGCTGGAATTGGCCGGGACTGGCCGAGCCGATTCGGGCAGTCTGGTCACGGCAATCAATCTCGCAGCAGCGCTGGCTGGGGTAGCGGATAGATTCCGTTCCACATCAGCCCGGGCATCAAACTAAGTATTCAAAAGCCTGGCGTTTTTCGCATTCAACCCGAATTCAACTATTTGCCAGACCAGTGCACTATCGAGTTCATAACAAATTGATAAGCATCGCTGCCCCTGTGCGGGTTAAGCTCATGCGTCAAATCATCAGTTGTGAAAGGTGGCAACACGAAGACATTCGGTCATATCAGGAAAAGCAGCTCCAGAAGCTGATCCATTATTGCTGGCAGTACGTGCCTTTTTATCGCTCACGCTGGAAGTCCTATATTGATGGTCCCGATGATATTGTTGCGTTGGAGGATTTGCAAAAGCTGCCCATTCTCTCGAAAGACGAACTTCGCCAGGAACTCGGCGCGCTGACGACAACGGCTCCGGGGATAAAAAGTGAGGAAGCCCGTACCGGTGGCAGTACGGGAAGGCCGACTATTTTTCGCATGACCAAGTACGACCAGGAGGCCATGTGGGCGCAGATGTATACCGGTTGGCACTGGGCGGGCTATCGGGTTGGCGACCCCTTCCTCGCGGTTGGAGGCGAGTCGATTGGCACAGGACTCACCGACCGCCGGAAACTTAAAGACAAGATCATGAACCGCTGGTCGTTCAGTGGCTCGAACCTGAGCATGGAGCGCGTCAAGGCCCTGGTCGAGTCATCTCATTTCCAAAAGATTCGCCTGATCTACGGCTATCCAAATGCCATACGTGAACTGGGGGAGCTTTTATGGAAACTCGGCGCCGTTTTTCCCAATTTGCGAAGCGTCGTATGCACGGCAGAGGTAATGCGTACGGAAGTGCGGGAGCGGATTCGCGAAACTCTAGGTGGTGTTTCGGTTTTCGATCAATACGGCTTGAATGATGGCGGCCTTTTGGCGGTCGAGGGGCCGGAGCACGATGGGCTGCATGTTTTTTTTCATCGCGGTATTCTGGAAATACTCGATGATCATAACCGCCAAATTCACGAGCTCAAGCGGCCCGGCCGTGCGATTGCGACCTGCACCAGCAATTACGCCACGCCTTTTATACGTTATGAAACCGGCGATCAGGTCCATTGGCACAGCCTGGACCCTGCCCCGTCGGGTATTGGCTGGCCCCGAATCGGCCCGGTGGACGGCCGAACCGGCGATGTAATTTATTTACCCACAGGCCGCAGTATTGCCATGCCGGGCTTAACCCTGGTAATGCGCTGGCTGGATGGATTACGTCAATATCAATTCATTCAGACGAATCCTCACCAGGTCGCCGTCCGGCTGGAGCGCGGCGAGGACTTCAAGCTCAGCGATGAAGAAGTGATAGCCTTCCTGCGGCAAAAAATTGCTCCGGAAATCGATTGGCAAATTACCTGGGGAGCGCCGGAGCTGACCCGCAACGACAAGCTTCTTATTATCAGAAATGATTGGTTGCGCCAGCAAGGCCTGACGAGGCCGCCTGATCCGCCGAATAGGGCTTCAGCCTAACCTGGCTGGCGGCGTTAGCCGTTCAACTTTGCAGTTTTTACCAGCAGGAACATGCAAAGGCCCGGTCAAGCGGCAGCACGCATAATCAAACCTGATTTCCCTCAGATTTGCACTGCAAGACGGCTGGCCGGGCTCCCTTCGGGCCTGACTGCCGGGATTTGAATGCCCGTATCGTAGGGGACTACGAAACTGTGAGCTGTCAGGTCAATCTTAGGAGCAGTCATGCGTCACATTCCTCGCAAGCGCTTCGGTCAGAATTTCCTTGTTGATCCCAGGATCACGGAAGACATTCTTCGCGCCATCCATCCAAGCCGAGATGACCTTATGGTTGAAATTGGGCCTGGACTGGGGGCACTCACCCGGCCTTTGCTGCGATCGCTCAATCATTTGCACGTGGTGGAAATCGATCGTGATCTGGTCGAACGCTTGCGCGGGGAGTTCCCTGAGGAAAAATTGACGGTGTACCCAGTCGATGCGCTCGCATTCGACTTTTCTGTCCTCGGCAAAAACCTCCGGGTGGCGGGCAACCTCCCCTATAATATTTCCACGCCTCTGCTGTTTCATCTGAGTCAATTTACGGATTACATTCGCGACATGCACTTTATGTTGCAAAAGGAAGTGGTAGTGCGGATGGTTGCAGTTCCTTCCACCCCGGATTACGGCCGGCTCTCGGTCATGCTGCAATGCCGTTTCAAAATGGAGCAGGTTTTCATTGTCCCGCCGGACTGCTTCCGCCCCATGCCTAAAGTCGAGTCTGCCGTGGTCCGCATGATCCCGCACGGGCAGCGGGTTGTTGCGGCTGACAGGGAAACGTCGTTCGCAAGTATTGTGTCCGCAGCGTTTTCACAACGGCGCAAGACCTTGCGCAATACGCTGCGCGACTATCTCAAGCCCGAAGATTATGAGGTGCTTGGGATCGATTCAGGCCAA
>DATJHX010000223.1:0-12625 GCA_035493655.1 Nitrosospira sp. | reverse complement strand
ATCCTTAGCCGGATCCTTCAGGGCCGCGTCGTGACCGGCACTGAGGACATGATAAACGAAAGACGTATTTGCGCCATTTTCCAGCATTCGCCGGATCAGATAGGGTAGCAGGTCTTCATGGCTGCCTATGGGCGCGTAAATAGAGACGGGAACGGAGGCAGGAACCTGATGCCCGGCCATTACCATGTCATATAGCGCTCCTCCCATGCCATAGAGCCGCTGGAATTCGAATCCTCCGATACCTCCCGTGTCTGCTGCCATATCCAGAACCGCCGCAACCGTATGGGCATTGTGCGTGCCGAACATCGGATAGATGCGCTCGCGCAGCGCAAGGAGTTTGCGCGCACTGGCGAGATAAGACAGGTCTGTATTGGCTTTGCGCGTGAAAACGGGATAATCGGGCAGCCCTGCAACCTGGGCACGTTTGATTTCGGTATCCCAGTCGGCGCCTTTCACCAGTCGAACCTGAATTTTCCGCCCGGCCTCGACAGCCAGATCATCAATAGCATCGATCAGCCGGAAGCACCGTTTATCATAGGCCTGTATGGCAAGCCCGAACCCATTCCACCCGCGAAGATCCGGCAGCCTGGCAACTGCGGAAATGATCTCCCAGGAAATTTCCAGCCGGTCCGCTTCTTCGGCGTCAACCGTCAAGGATATATTGCTTTCCGCAGCCATTCGGCAGAGCTGGCTCAATCGGTCAATGATATCGGGAACGCATCTGTCCTTCTGAGTCCAGCTATAGCGTGGGTGAAGCGCCGACAGCTTGACAGATACTCCGGATTTTTGCCGTAAACTCTCCGCCTTACCGATGATGTCTGCCGCTGCGGCATATCTCTCGAAATACCTGTTCGCATCCGCAGCGGTGCGGGCGCCTTCACCCAGCATGTCGTAGGACATCCGGTATCCTTGATGCTCCAGCTTTTTCGCAGCAGAAAGGGCGTCAGCGATATTTTCGCCTACCACGAATTGCCGTCCGATCCGCCTTATCGCTTCTTCCGCGCCTTTGTGAATCAAGGGGCGTATAAGGGAACGCTCGGCACTGTCAGGAAAGGACCCCAGTGTTTTTCGGGCCAGATTCACGCCGATACCGGCCAGCTTCATTACACCGCTGGTTCCCCCGGTTTTCCATGTTCCCGCTGCCAATTTTTCCGCAATCAGGGCATCGGCTGTAGCGGCATCGGGAATCCGCAGCAAGGCTTCGGCCAGCGTCATCAGCGCAAGACCTTCGGGGCTTCCCAGCGGATAATGTTCGAGGAAGGTTTCAATCTCGCCCAGACCACCCTTGTGATCACGAATGTGTTGTACGAACCGTTCAGCCTGAAGCGCTATTCGAAGACGACGATCATTGTCCCATTTGAGAGCGGAAAGCAGGGTAGCAACGCAGATGGCTTCATCGCTGAGGTGATCGGTTGCAAAAGGTGGAGGCATCGATGCTTATTACCAGTTCAACTAAAACAGTTCGAACTGACCGCTTAAGTTGTCCTTTCGCGCCTTTGCCTTCATATTTCTTGTCTTTGAGGGTGCCGTACCACCCTCAGCCACCCGTGCAACTGTTGCAACTGCTGCAACTGTTGAAGCAACGGGAGCGGCAACGAAGGGTGGATGAAAACGTGAAATATCCAGCCCTTTGAAACGCCCTGAGCGAATGCCCAGGCCAAGGCGCGCCACCGCTTTCTCAAAACGCTGGCGGATCAGGTCCGCCCATATGCCTTCCCCGTGCATACGCTTGCCGAAAGCCGAGTCATAATCCTTGCCACCGCGCATGTCCTGAACCCTGCTCATTACACGTGCCGCCCTGTCCGGAAAATGTGCTTCCAGCCATTGCCGGAAGAGCGGGCTGACTTCCCACGGCAGGCGCAGCACTACATACCCGGCATTGATGGCGCCCGCTTCTGCGGCTGCCTCCAGTATATGCTCCAGGTCGCAATCAGTTACGAACGGAATGATAGGCGCCACACTGACGCCTACCGGAATTCCGGCATCCGTCAATGTTTTGATCGTACGCAGGCGTCGGGCTGGGGCTGCGGCGCGCGGTTCCAGGGTACGCGCTATTGCCGGGTCGAGCGTTGTAATAGTTATCGCGGCCATTGCCTGATGTCTTGATGCCATTTCAGCCAGCAAATCGATATCCCGTTCAATCAGAGAGGATTTCGTGATCAGTGCCACCGGATGTTCGCACTCACGGAGCACCTCCAGCACGCGCCGGGTCAACCGCAATTCCCGCTCGCAGGGCTGGTAGGCATCGGTATTGACGCCGAGTGCAAGAGGCTCCGGCACGTAGGAAGCTTTTGAAAGTTCGCGCCTCAATAATTCAGGTGCGTTGACCTTCGCATAAATTTTGCTCTCGAAATCCAGTCCTGGCGATAGGCCGAGATAGCTGTGAGTGGGGCGTGCAAAGCAATAAATACAGCCGTGCTCGCAGCCTCGATAAGGATTGAGCGAGATACTGAAGGGCAGATCAGGAGATTGATTGCGGCTCAGAATGGTCTTGGCCTGTTCCTCAATAATCTGTGTTTTTAGCGGGCTCTCATGGACTGGGCCAGAGATATCGTCCCCGGAATCGGCTTCAGCCGTGCTATCGGCTGGGCTTGACCAGCCATCGTCGACGTCTTCCCGTATCAATACCTCGTAGCGGCCTTGCAGGTTTGATACAGCTCCGCGGCCTTTCCTCGCTTTCAAGGGCTGCTGGATAAATGGCGATTCCGCTTCGGCGGAAGGATCGGAGTCTGACATGACTTGGTCGGGTATACTGAATGGAGAGATGATACAACTTAACCGGGGGATGACGGCAATGCTTCAACCTTGCAATAAGCTGGCCTGCACCTTCTAATTATGTTCGAATCCCTCCGCTCGATTTGGTTCAAATCGCTGTTTACTATGAGGTTAAGGTGAGGTGGACAATCTCATTGCCGTTCCATTCCGGGAGGAGACCATGAGACGGGGTATTTTTGCTTTCTTTCTGTTAAGTCTATCGACTCTCGTTCCGGCGCAAACTGTCCCAGGTCCGGATGGAAAAGGGCGCTTTCCAGCGCCGCCGGATCCCCGCGTGATCCAGTTGGAAATAACGTTGAACCAGTTGAATCAAGCGCAGCAGTCGGTATATCAGCAGTTTCAGATGGTGCAGGAGTTGCGCCGCAACGAAACCCATATAGACCCGCCTCAGGCGCTGCTATACGCCTCCCCGGCTCAAGGCTCCTATGCCATGGGCGGGGTGAACAGCAATCCGCCGTTAAGCTACGATGAGAACGTCAGGTTGCAACGGGAGCGGCAGGAACGCCCCCGGCAATATACCCGCGATCTCAACGATCTCTATTCGCGCTATTCCGAATTGGAGGAACAGAAGAGAGCAGTTCTCGGTCAATTCATGGAACTTACGAAGGGGCAGGCGCAATGAGAGATTACGAGAAAGCGCGGGCACATTGTGGCAAGTACAGCGAATTTGGCGTTAAGCAGCGGAGAAGGCTATGAGCACAGCGATAAAAGCCGGCAATATCAAGCTGAAGCGTGCATATGATCCACCTGAGCCTACTGATGGCGTCCGGATACTGGTGGATAGATTATGGCCAAGGGGGGTCAAGAAGGAAGATGCGGCAATCGACGAATGGATGAAAGATATAGCGCCCAGCACCGACTTACGAAAGTGGTTTGGCCATGATCCCGAGCGCTGGGAGGAATTTTGCGAGCGTTATGCGGAAGAAGTAAGCCGGCATTCTGACCAACTCAGGCAATTGCGTGAACTGGCGCATAAAGGCCCGATCACGCTCGTGTATTCGGCGCATGATGAAGCGCACAACGATGCGGTCGCGCTCAGGAATTTCATTCTGGGACACAAGAAAAAAGCTTGAGTAGCTTGAGTAGGTCGGGCAAAGCCCGACCTACAGAAAGCACTCTAATGCAATCCGGTTCTATTTATTGAGCCCCAGGGGCCCGCTTCCTGAGACTCATCACCTTGAGATAAAGAATAATTTCATCCGCGACCTTGTCCCGGTCAGGAATCTCTTGCCCGAGCGCGGGCATCGCCGTGTTGTAGCGGATGCTTTGCGGATGTTCGATCCAGCGCTTCAGGTATTCAGGCTTGATATATTCGGTGACGCTTGCCGGATAATTGAGTTCCGGCGCCTTGCCGCCGCCTTCGCCGTTGATGGTATGGCAGGATATGCAGTATTTGCGAAAATGTGCAAATCCTCGCTGCACCTGCGCCGATGATCCTGAAGGCGGCAACGTATGCGGATAAGGCGTCTCCAGGCTCAGCGCTATCGTCTTGATCTGGTAGGGCATGTCCGATGCGCCGGATTCCAGCAGTGCTTTGGAATGAAGATTGTCCCAGATCAGGTAAAGCGGCCCCAGCGGGACCTTCTCATTGTTCTGTAGCATATTGACCATCGTGAACGGCCCGCCATCCTCATAGGCGAAAGCGAGATATGCATCGTGAGCAAGAAATTTCGCAACAGGAATGCTGGGCTGATACCCGTCAATGGAAGTAAATACGACCTCCTGCGCTTTCTCCCAATCCTTGCCGAATATCTTGTCGAAAACAGGCCGAACCGGGATGGCCCGATAAACGCGATCTTTTTTTTCGTGTGCCTCGAAAACCTTTAGCGAGACAACCGGCGCGATCGCACGGAGGTCTTCCACGGAAAGGCTCCTGGCGGTCTTTCCATCGGTTTTAAACTCAATGTCGGCTGCGCTTCGGGCTGGCATTGGCGCTAGGGCGAGCGCGCAGGCAAAGAGTGCGCCGAGCGTGAGGAGGGGATACTGCAAAATCGTGGGAATCTTCATACTCATGCAAGGATATATGCAAAGTACGTGAACGAACGCACGGTCGAAATCACTCTCGACGTTGGTGGGCGGTACTGGGATCGAACCAGTGGCTTCCACCGTGTGAAGGTGGCACTCTACCGCTGAGTTAACCGCCCGGCATGCCAGCCCTAATACTGAAAAGGCTGAGGAGAGGCGCAATTAGAGCATGAACAAGCAGTTTCGGTCAACGCGCCGCCAACCGAGTTGGCTCTTCGAGGACGAACTCCTAGCTGATCTGTATGTTATCGCACAGAAAATCTCCTTAAAAAGCGCGAGGATGGATTACACCTCTTGATGGAGAGGTGCCGCCCGATTTTTTACCTAAAGGAGCCCCAATGAAAAAACTGATGATTTTGGCCATTGCCCTTATGGCCCCCGTCCTGGCGACCGCCGCGGAAGATAGAGCTAACCTCAATGACGCCCAGGTTGCAGCTATCGTGGTTGCCGCCAACCAGATCGATATCGACGCCGGCAAGCTGGCTGAGTCGAAATCACCCAATCCTGAGGTCAAGGCATTCGCCCATCGTATGGTCGCCGAACATACCGACGTCAATAAACAGGCGACGGATCTGGCAACCAAGCTCAAGATGACCCCTGAGGAAAACACGATCAGCAGAGCCCTCAAATCGGATGCCAAAAGGAATATGGACAGGCTGAGAAAACTGAGTGGCAAGGATTTTGACAACCTGTACGTTTCCGATGAAGTTGCTTTTCACAAGCAGGTACTTGATACCCTTGATACCAAGCTGCTCCCCAATGCCAAGAATGAAGAACTGAAAGCTTTGCTGGTTAAAGTAAGACCTGCAATCGTCTCACATCTGGAACATGCGGAGAAGTTGCTACCCATTGTTCATGAAACGAATTACAAGTAAAAATAGAATCTTTCCCGTGATCGAATGCGAAATATCAGTCTGACTTTATCCAACCGGCGAGATCGGCTTGCGGCCGATCTTCCGGTTTGTCAGAATTCGCCTTCGATTGTTTTACGACCTGGAAAGGCGATGCGGCGAGCGGCCCGCGTTTTCTGCAAAAGTGCATTATGAAGAACGCGCAAGCGGCCGGGCTCGCGTAGAATAGCCATCTCTCTCTTCGTCTCGTCCAGTTTCGATAATCTTGTTCCTCACCATGGTACGCACCCGTTTCGCTCCAAGTCCCACCGGTTATCTTCATATTGGCGGGGCGCGCACCGCATTGTTTTCCTGGGCCTTTGCCCGCAGGCATGGCGGTAAATTCATCCTTCGTATCGAAGATACCGATCTCGAACGCTCGACTGCTCAATCAACCCAGGCGATTCTTGATGGGATGGCCTGGCTGGGCCTGGATTACGATGAAGGGCCGTTTTATCAGATGCAGCGGCTGGAGCGTTATCATGAGGCTGCGGAACAATTACTGAACTCCGGTGACGCGTATTACTGCTATTGCAGTAGGGAAGAACTGGATGCCATGCGCGAGCGGCAGCGGGCGGCAGGGCTGAAGCCTCGTTATGACGGGCGCTGGCGCGATTCGAAGGAAACTCCCCCTGCGGGGGTGAAGCCCGTAGTGCGCCTAAAGAATCCTGTGGAAGGGGTCGTGGCCTTCAATGATCTGGTCAAGGGCGAGATAACCGTAGCCAACAGTGAACTGGATGATCTTGTGCTGCTACGCGCCGACGGGGTGCCGACATACAATTTCGGCGTGGTGATCGACGATCTGGACATGGATATCACACATGTGATCCGGGGCGACGATCACGTAAACAATACTCCACGCCAGATCAATATTCTCAGAGCCCTGCGCGCGCCGACCCCGCAATATGCCCACGTGCCCATGATCCTGGGGGCGGATGGCGAGAGGCTTTCAAAGCGCCATGGCGCTGTTTCAGTCATGCAATATCACGAAGACGGCTATCTGCCTGAGGCACTGATCAATTACCTGGCGCGGCTTGGCTGGTCGCATGGTGATGAGGAAATATTCAGTCGCGAGCAACTGGTGGAATGGTTCGACCTTGCCGCTATTAATCGCTCACCGGCTAAATTCAACCCGGAAAAACTCCAGTGGCTCAACCAGCAGTATCTGAAGAATGCAGATGGCGGACGGCTGGCAGAGCTGGTCAAGCCTTTTCTTGAGGCGGATGGCTGCAATATGGCTGCCGGACCAGATCTCGCCAAGGTTGCAAATCTTCTCAAGGAGCGCGTCAGTACGGTAGCGGAACTCGCAGATGCGGCCGTGTATTTCTTTCGTCCGCTGGAGCCTTCCGAAGAACTCAAAACGCAATATTTTACTGCCGAGGCGAAGCCAGCCATTCTTGATTTGCGAAACAGGCTTGCTCTCATCGAGTGGGAGAGTAACGCGATCCAGGGCGCCATCAAGGGGGCCACCACGGCGCATGGCCTCAAACTCTCAAAAGTGGCCATGCCGTTGCGTGTGATGGTGACTGGCGAAGCCCAGACGCCAGCGATCAATGTAGTGCTGGAATTGCTCGGCAGGGAAGAAACCTTCAAGCGCATGGATGAAAGGCTGGCGGTTTTCCCGGTTGATTGATGAGGTTTTTATGTCTGCCCGCCGGCACTTTTGGTTGTGCTGTACCTTATAGGGTTAGCAACAACAATCCGGAAGGAATAGACTATCAGGAAGCATTGTCGGGTTACGCTACGCTCAACCCGACCTACAAGTTCTTCGATGCCGCCAGGAGGGAGGAGGCCATTTCATGGACCTGCAAATTTCTGACTCGAAGTGGGAAGTAGGTTGGGTTAGCGCAGCGTAACCCAACACAGCTATTCATTCACTTCCTTCCATTTCGCTGCAGCGAGGCAAACCGTTTCGCGCAGCGTTGTGCCGCTGGTTTTGATCTCATTGCAAAATAAGGTAAAGCCGCCGCGATAGTGCGGGGTAGGGGGGGTATAAACCGCCTGATCGCAATATTCGCCCAGCCAGTCCAGTATTTCCTTGTCGGACAGGTTAAGGGGGGCCGGACGGCGTTCAATCCACAATTCTTTCCAGTTTGACCGCTGTCCAACCCCGTTTCCCATGAATTAGCCTGTTCCCTTGAGTTTAATGCCTTGCCCTTTCAAATCGGGCCTAATTCCGCGCCAGGCACAGCCTGGGCATTTCTTTGCGCCTTTCCCTTCCCTAACCGCTTGTCTTTCCACGCCACCGGGGACTTATTGGATCGAGGCTATGCCGGGTTGGGCTACGCATCTGTTTCGCGGTTTGCAACATCTGTCGCGGTGTTTTGCGCCATTGAGAGTATATTACAAGTAATTCTTGTAAATGTCAAGAAAATACTTGTAAAGGGAAAATTACTTGTAACTCATTTAGAGGTAGTAGGGTAGTAATGGAGTCGGGTAGAGACTCCACAGTCGAGCCACGCACTGCGGTGTAAGGAGAAGGAAAGTAAAAAGGTAGGCTTCTGGATTTCCGCTTTCGCGGAAAAGACGATTCCCTTGACCGGAACCGTCTAGCCGGAACGCCTATGTAGACGTACCGTTGGGATCGCGCTGATTAAAGAGAAGGCGAGCCTCTGGATGTCCGCTTCCGCAGAAAAGGCGGTTCCTTTGGCCGGAAACTATCTGACTGGAACGCGTATGAAGGGCGTACCGTTGGGATCGCGCTGATGCGATCTGCCCGGGCCATACTCAACTACGTGGTCATCTTTCAGAATAACCGAGTAATCGACGAGGTCCTGAAGCGCGCCGCTAAAAAAGGACCAGGCGCTGGTGCGGCGTTCGAGATAGAGCAACACTTCATAATCGCCGCTGCGTTGATAACCGTCCGGATCGCCCGCCACCCTGAGAACATCGGCTTTTGTCATGCCTTCCCGAAGGCCGGTCATTTTTCCTCCCGTGATACATGCGGAAAGGATCAATGCGGTGAGCAGGGCGATTAAGGCAGATTTCATGGTTGGCTCCCTAATATCGATCAGTTATAGATATTGTAGCGCGGCGAAAGATGATGAAGGCATCCGGTAACGCGCCGAACAACGCTAACTCTCCAGCTCCTTGATGAGCAGCGCCACTTCCGCCACTTCCCCCAGCACTTCCTTTACCGCCCGTTCAAGGGGATATTTACGTGCTTCAATTTCACGCAGATGCTCAGGAAATTGAGAAAGGTGCTGTTGCTGCATTGCGCGGGCCTTCTCTGAAATGTGGAAAGCCAGCAGCATTTCAGTAGCATCATAGGGGGGGTGGCGTATCGTATCTCTCATGATGTCTTCAGTGTCGCCCAGGTGTTGCCCTCGCCGGGGCCGCCTGCATTCTTATACTAGCGCAATCTTTCGTCAATGTCATATTTGAAATTCATGCAGTTTCCGAGTCCATGCATGTTATGCCTGTCGCTGCCCGGCGGGTTTGACGTCCCCCGGAGCCTGGGCTGTCAACACTTGTTTCGCGCGACGGCGACGGATTCCAACCGGAACGAGGCGTGGGCCTCGCAGTGAAGTAAGCTCTGTAAATGGCGAATAACGATGGGTTGGGTGAAATTCCGTCCCGTCCCTCCGGGTTGCGCGAAACAAGTGTTGACAGGCCTCTAGATTCTGCTACGCCTGTCGCGCTTGCGGCGGTCGGGTTGGTGCCTCGGAAATTGCCGCCTATCGGCCGATTGCCGCCTTTCCACGAACCTTCGTTCTGTCGCCGGGCAGCCTACGCGGAGGAAATGCGGGAGGCGGATGAGGAGCCAGATCCGGCTTAGGCAAGGGTTTTAGATCAACTGGAGTCTCTTCAGCCCGTTCTTCGCCAATAAGCGCCTTGCTTATCGTCACCAGGCGGGCGGCATCTTCCGGCGACATCCGTCGCATTGCCTCGATAACCTGATTGATAAGTGGATCATTCGTCCCAAGTGGTTTGGCAGGAGTAATCGCCGGGGTAGCTCCCCTCGCTTCCGCACCTTTGGGTTCGGCCACCGCGACTTCTTCGAATTTCCCTTCTGCTTCCCCCGGAAGTATGCCGAAAAGCATCAGTCCGGGCGGCAGCTTGAGCACTTCCGCAATCTTGTTCAATCGTTTCCCGCGAGGCTGGGTTGCACCGGCCTCCCACTGCTGGACAGCCTGCGGCGAGACACCAACCAGCTCGGCCAACTGGGATTGGTTCAGGTTAAGTTTCTCGCGGGCATCGCGGATGATTTTCGCAACGTTCATGCATTCATAATACAAGCATTGCTTGTGACCTGCTTACAAGAATTACTTGACTTTACAAGATACACTTGTAATAATACTTGTATTGGAGGTTGAGAACCCCCAAAAGTTGCATCACCGGCGGAAACGCCGGTTAGCCAGGGAAATGCCCCAGTTTCCACCCGAAATAGATGGAGTCGTCTTGAATTATTACGAACGATATTGCGGCGATTATCAGCGCGACACTGCACACCTTTCTTTAGCCGAGCACGGCGCATATACGATGTTACTCGATACGTATTTTAGCGTGGAAAAGCCATTACCCAACGACCTTCCCAGCCTCTACAGGGTTTGCAGGGCTATGACACGGCTTGAGCAACAAGCTGTGAAGTCGGTTGCAGAGCAGTTTTTCCCCACTTCAGAAGTTGATGGATTGCGCCACAACCAGCGCGCAGATCGTGAAATCGCCAAGGCAAGGCCAAAAATAGAAGCAGCCCGGATCAACGGTAGAAAAGGGGGCCGCCCCTCGCGGCAAAGCGTTGCCCATACTTCCCAGGCAGCCCGGCAAGAAACTTCCGGGATACCCAGTGGGTTGTCCGTCGGCTCGGATGAGCTGGCCGGTGAAGCACTTTGCGGCGAACCCGGCGGCAAAGCTTACCAGCACCAGCCCCAACACCAGCTCCATTCCATTGAGGATACACACTGCGCGCCTGACCCGGCTTTATCTTTTAATTCAAAGAGCGGTACTCGCCGCGATAAATCCTTTCACCCCGAAACCTTTCATGCCGAATCCCTTCATGAAGCGCGTGAACCCAAAACCTCCTTCCATTCGGTTCCGGCGGGGATGGCAGGAACATACTGTAAAGCCCTGGTTGTCCAGGGTATACAAGGCTGCAATCCCCATCATCCGGTATTTCTGGCGCTATTGCAGGCAGGCGCCGTGGAGGAAGAGTTTATGCAAGCCGCGCGAAATGCAGTAGCGAGGGGAAAAACAAGTTTTGCTTACGTCGTGGGCACGGTAAAGCGTCAGCGTGAGGAAGTCGCCAAACTGGTCCTACACAGTGGCCGTATGCCCAACGGGCAGGAATTGCTTGAATCGTCCAACAAGGCTGCCGCCAGGGGATGGCTGCCGCCGGAGTTGAGGGCTACAGAAACGAGAGATACCGAGTCGAGGGAGACGCAGCATGCGAGTTAATGATTTTCAGAAATTCCATGACGGAATTGCCGGTGTGATGAGTTTTTACGGCAAAAGTGTGTCCAGCTTTGCCCTGGATGTCTGGTGGACAGCGTTGAAAGTCTACGACCTGGCTGCGATCGTTGATGCCTTCAATCGCCACTTGGCTAATCCTGATGCGGGACAATTCGCACCAAAACCTGCGGACATCATTCGTATATTGCAGGGCTCGTCGCAGGATTCTGCGCTTGCAGCGTGGGCTAAAGTCGATCTTGCGGTGCGCCGGGTTGGAACCTACTGCGACGTGGTATTCGATGACGCGCTGATCCATCGCGTAATCCAGGACATGGGCGGCTGGATTGCGTTCGGAACCAAAGCCGAGAATGAATGGCCGTTCGTGGCAAAGGAATTCGAAAACCGTTATCGAGGCTTCCGTTTCCGTGGTGAGCGTCCGCAATACCCACCCACTTTAATCGGGATCGCAACTGCCCACAACTTCAGAAAAGGTTACAAAAGCGGAACACCGATACTGATCGGCCAGGAGCATCTGGCGAGGCAGGTGTGGCTTGGAGGCACTGATCAGCCTGCGCTGGGGTTGAAACGAATGAGCGAGGACCTGGAAGAGATGGTGGCGGGGATACTGGAAGATCAGAGCGTGGAAGAGCAGGGGACCCGCAAGAAATATGGATGAGGCGAGAGAGGCAGCAACGGAATCGGGCGATCCTGATGCGCGTAGATAGATGCAAAAGCTTCGGGAAACCCGGAATTATGAAGAAGGCGAAGCAAGCAGATGCCAGGAAGTGGAAGAAAATGATGAAGGTGAATGACGATGCAATAAATTAAAAAGCGGATGACATTGTCTGGATTTTGCAGAAACCAGGGTGAATTTTTAATCGATAAAGGAATATGACATGGAATTTAGCAACCCCGAGCACGCTCTCAGATGGTCTTATGAAACCAGCAACAGGCCGATTGTGAAAATCTCGTCGGTCAACGAAATGAGGGGACCCGAGAGGATTGGCGGCGGCGGTTCAAGGGACGAGCTGACCGCACATGACTACCATGCGCAGGCAGCACTGATACTGGGGCTGTGCGAGCGGATTTTATCTCCCTTGCATATGGCATACGTGAGAGTCCAGTTTGGCCGCGAAGCAAGCGGATTCGATTTGCTTGCGCGTCATTTAGCGGGGAGTTTCGGGACGGGCGTGCACAGCCGCAGAGGCATCGAGCAGATTATTCGCAGTTATTGCGGAGAAAAAATCGGATTGCGGGAACTGAGAAAATCTATGGCGTGCGGGATGCTCAAAGCGGCCTCACTGCGTAATGGGGGTTACGATCTACTGGATATCATACACACCCAGGCGATGGATATCCTTCATGGAGAAATGGAGCGCCGCGGTTTATTGCGAGGCCCGGGCATGCGGGAGACGGCATAGCGAAAAAGCAGGGGAAAAGCAGAGGAAAAGCAGGGATAGGGTCGACGAGGCGGGCTCAAAGTCTTCTTACGACCCTCTGCTGTTTCATTGATGGGGTGAGGTAGAGATACTTGAGTATTATGTAGC
>DATJHX010000222.1:0-13235 GCA_035493655.1 Nitrosospira sp. | reverse complement strand
TGCCCCAAGGCGGACAATGAAACAGAAAAAGGGCGACTCGGCAGTGAAATAGGGCCGGGAAATAACTGGCTGGTTGGGCTGTCGTCAAAAAATGGCAGCAGCCCGCTTAAATCTGGAAATCGCTATTTGTTCAGCGATTCCCTAGATAATTAATTCCGATCATGAAGATAGGAAGATAGCTGAGTGAAGATGGGCGAGTTGAGAGGAATGGACTCAAATCTTTGCCGTCCGTGTTCTACTTGAGGGATGGCATGAGAATAATCAGGAGAATGATAAAAAATTCCCACCCCAGGTTCTGCCAGAATTGCTTCTCCGCCCGTTCCGAAAGAGGGATCGGTAAGAGCCATCCCGATGGAACGATGAGCACGGAACGAGTGGTTAGTTTGCGTCTAACCAATCCTTCGTACCCCACATTGACTATTCCGCTGTAATGCCCGATTGTCAGTGGTTGCATCTCGTACCGGCTGTTGTTATTGGCCGCCTGCCAGTTTGCTCGACGTCTCTTTCAAGCGGGCAGCCCGCAGTAGTATGCAAATTTGATGATGGCTCTGAACTCGTCCACCACTGCAAAAGAAGCGGAAAACCGTACCTCTCGCCGATCCCTGCCAATCAGCGTCTGTGTTTGCACCTATTGCCGGCCATCCCTATTAGCAGCGCTTCTCGATAGCCTTGCCCTGCAGACCTTCCAAGATCCTTTTGAAGTAATCGTGTGGATAATGATGCGGCAGGTAGCGCGGCTGACATGGTAGAGATCGCGAAAATACGTTACCCGAAGCTCGATATCCGCTATGTCGTGGAGCCGCAAAAAAGGAATTTCTTTTGCGCGCGACACCGCTGCATCTCTTGCCGCCGGGGATTTTCTCGCGTGGATTGATGATGATGAAAACCGCTACTGACAACTGGCCTTATGGCGCTGTGGACTACGCGCTTCGCAAGCAATGCAGATGGCGTGTTCGGTCCGGTAATATCGGTTTACCCCCAAGGCTCACCTCCATGGGTGGGACGCAGTGGTATATTCGACCGTCCACGATATCCCACCGGGACCAGGATTGAGGCGCACGACACTCGCACTGGTAATGCTCTTGTCAAAGCGGACTGGTTCCGAACGGAAACGCCTTTTGACCCCAGCTTGGCGAACACTGGAGGAGAGGATTATGATTTTTTTGTCCGAATTAAAAACCGTGGAGCCCAGTTCGCATGGTGTGATGAAGCGAAAGTGTATGAAGTTGTGCCGTTCGAATGCCAACGGCTGATATGGATTTTGGAGCGCCACCTTCGCGCATCCGCTCTTTACTGACGCATAAGATCAAAATCCAGATCTGAAATGGTTATAAGAGCAGGAGTTGGCGTCGTCGCATGTCTCATACTTGGTCTTGCAGGCGGAGTTGTAGCACCTTTCGGTTTTCACCACGCCGCCAGATTGTGGTGCCGGGCCATGCGCAGCTTAGGCCGCGTTGTTGCAGTGAGTGGCCTTCGTTGGCGGGGATATTAATAGTAACGGCGGCTATAACCTGTACAGGCGCCATGCCCTTCTCCCGGCATTAGCCTGATGCATGTTGATATTGGGGTGGCTGATGGGGATCGAACCCACGACAACCGGAATCACAATCCGGGACTCTACCACTGAGCTACAGCCACCATCAGAAATACATCGTTTAAAGCGAGCGCGGGTACCGGTCGCTGAAGACACAGCTATGGCGTGCCCGACAGGAATCGAACCTGTAACCCCCAGCTTAGAAGGCTGGTGCTCTATCCGGTTGAGCTACGGGCACCACTCAAGTCGGATTCGCCTCGAATTAGCATGAATGGTCGGGGTGGAGAGATTTGAACTCCCGACATCCTGGTCCCAAACCAGGCGCGCTACCAGGCTACGCTACACCCCGGAAAGGGCGATATTATACCTTTCCGCCAATCAAGGTCAATTTGAGGATTCCACGCATTCTTCCAGATAGTGTTATCCGATAATACTTCAGATGAAACCCGGCGATATACTGAAGGATTTTGCGATCTTTGTTTAACTGGGTTCTTCCGCTTTATTCCGCTCGATCAAGGCATAAGCGGAATGGTTATGGATAGATTCGAAATTCTCCGATTCCACCACATAAGCATCGATACGCGCGTCCCGGTTCAGCATGGTTGCCAGATCGCGCACGGCGTCTTCGACAAACTTTGGGTTGTCGTACGCCTTTTCCGTAACGTATTTCTCATCGGAGCGTTTCAAAACGCTGTAAAGCTCGCTGGAAGCCTGATCTTCCGCCATGCGTATCAAATCTTCGATCCAGATACTGGTGTTCGCGCGGATCGATATCGTCATATGGGAACGCTGGTTGTGGGCGCCGTAGGCAGAGACCTGCTTCGAGCATGGGCACAGGCTGGTGACCGGCACGACCACTTTCATCAGAAATTTATAGCTTCCTCTCCTGATTTCGCCGATGAACGTTACCTCATAATCCAGCAGGCTTTGGATACGTGAGATGGGCGCTATTTTGCGCATGAAGTAGGGAAATGACATCTCGATATCGCCGGAATCCGTTTCGAGCTTATCGACCATGGCCCGCACCATGCGCTCGAACGATTGGACGGACAGTTCCTCATCATGGCTATTGAGTATTTCCGCAAACCGGGACATATGCGCGCCCCTGGATTGATGAGATAGATTTACGTGCATATTAAACGTGGCTACCGTATGCTGTATTTCCCCACGCTTATCCGTTACTCTAATTGGGTGACGGATTGCCCGAATACCAGCTCTGTTGACCGCAATATGCCTTTCGTCCCGTATGCTTTGAACGTCCGCGATGCGAAAATCGACCTCATTCATCATGGCCCTGTTTTTCAAAAAGGAAGAGTACCCGGCATATGGATAATGCCGGAGAAAGGGTGAGTGAAAGGTAAATTGCGAGCGGATTATTCGCCGAGCCTTGCTTTGACCGACCTGATGATGCCCGCTTTGTCCAACCCGCAATCAGCCAGCATTTGCGAGGGATCGCCTTGGTCTATAAAGATGTCAGGCAGACCCAACTGAAGTATCGGAATGGTAATGCCCGCGCTTGCCAGAGCTTCCGCAACGGCACTGCCTGCGCCACCCATAATAGTGTTTTCTTCCACCGTCACCAATAACTCATGATTTGATGCCAGAGACGCGACCAAATCATTGTCGAGCGGCTTGATAAATCGCATGTTACAAATGGTCGCATCCAGCTCATCTCCTGCTTCAAGGCAGGGCTTGAGCATGCTGCCGAAAGCCAGCAATGCGATTTTCGCTCCGTTGCGGCAGATCTCGCCGCGGCCTACCGGTAACATGTGCATTTGCTTTTCCGGCGCCACACCGGTTCCAGCGCCGCGAGGATAGCGCACTGCAGTGGGTGTATCCATCTGATATGCTGTATAGAGCATCTGGCGGCACTCATTCTCATCCGAAGGGGCCATTACGGTAATATTTGGAATACAGCGCAGATAGCTCAAATCAAAACTCCCGGCGTGAGTAGGCCCATCCGCTCCAACCAATCCGGCGCGGTCAATGGCGAATACCACCGGCAGATTCTGAATGGCAACGTCATGAATCAACTGATCATAAGCACGTTGCAGAAAGGTTGAATAAATGGCTACCACCGGCTTCATGCCGTCGCACGCCAGCCCGGCCGCAAACGTTACGGCATGCTGTTCGGCTATTCCAACGTCAAAATACCGGTCGGGATATTCCTGGGAGAATCTCACCAGGCCAGAGCCTTCACGCATCGCGGGGGTAATGCCGACAAGACGTTGATCCAATGCCGCCATGTCGCATAACCAGTCACCGAAGATCTGCGTGTAGGGAGGCTTTGCCGCTGGCTTGGGAATGATGCCTGCGGCAGGACTGAATTTGGTTACGCCGTGATAAAGGATCGGGTCTTCCTCCGCAGCCTTGTAGCCCGCGCCCTTTCGCGTTACCACGTGGAGGAACTGGGGACCACGAAGGTGCTTGATGTTGTTGAGCGTGCTTACCAGCACATCAAGGTCATGACCGTCGATAGGCCCGATATAGTTGAAGCCGAATTCTTCAAACAGGGTGCTGGGCGTAACCATGCCTTTGACATGCTCTTCAGCACGCTTGGCAAGCTCCAGCACGGGGGGCACAACACCCAGCATTTTTTCGCCAGCACGGCGTGCCGTTGCATAAAATTGCCCTGACATCAGCCTGGCGAGATAATTGTTGAGGGCGCCGACCGGCCGTGAGATCGACATGTCGTTGTCGTTCAGGATCACGAGCAAATTCGTGTTCATGGCGCCAGCATTATTCAAGGCCTCGAACGCCATGCCCGCACTCATGGCGCCATCGCCGATCACCGCTATGACACTTCGATCTCTTCCTTCCCGCTGAGACGCCACCGCCATGCCCAGCGCGGCGCTGATCGAGGTGCTTGAATGGGCGGTGCCAAAAGCATCGTATTCGCTTTCGTCGCGCCGTGGAAACCCGGCAATACCGCCCTGCATACGCAGCTTATCCATGCCTCCACGGCGGCCGGTAAGAATTTTGTGAGCATAAGTCTGGTGTCCGACATCCCATACCAAACGATCGTGCGGCGTGTTAAAAACATAATGCAGGGCGATCGTCAATTCGACCGTACCAAGATTGGACGATAGATGGCCGCCTGTTTTAGCTACCGATTCAACCAGAAACTGACGCAACTCATCGGCGAGCTGAGGCAGCGACTTGCGTTCCAACGAGCGCAACTTGGAAGGCGTGCTGATGGTATCAAGCAATGGATACATTTAATCCCTGAAAAAATTCTTTATTGTGAGCACCAGCTTAAAACTCTCGCTGAATGATAAAGTCTGTTACTTGCCGCAATCTCTGCGCCTGCGGGCCAAAACCCTCCAGCGACTGATATGCGTCGCGCCGCAATTCCTCGGCGAGCTCGTGTGCGCGGCCGCTGCCAAGGATGCTTACATAGGTTGGTTTGTTATTATCCGCATCCTTTCCCGCGGTTTTACCCAGCGTGGCCGTGGTAGCTTCGGCATCAAGCAGGTCATCGACGACCTGAAACGCGAGGCCTATGCATTTTGCAAAATGATCCAGTTCCGCAAGCTGTTTCTCATTCAGACCATTGCCGCAACAGGCGCCCAGCATTACGGCCGCCCTTATGAGAGCGCCAGTCTTGTGAATATGCATGAATTCCAGCTCAGGCAAGCTCAACGTCTTGCCAATACTGGACAAATCAATCGCCTGTCCGCCAGCCATGCCACGTGAACCCGCCGCCTGCGCCAGCCGCCTGATCATATCCAGTTGCATTCCGGGCGTATCAGCCAGAGGGTATTCGGCCATCAACTGAAAGGCCAGACTTTGCAGGCTGTCGCCTACCAGCAATGCAATTGCTTCATCATATTCCACATGACATGTGGGTTTCCCTCGCCGTAGCACGTCGTTATCCATGGAGGGGAGATCGTCATGTACAAGAGAATAGACATGGATCAGCTCCACCGCAGCAGCAGCAATCGTCACGCGCTCTTCATCAGCGACACTCAGTTCCCCCGCAGCGAATGCAAGCAATGGACGCACGCGCTTTCCCCCGCCCAGAACGCTATACCGCATCGCGTCATGCAGGCGCTCAGGAGCAACGGTTGCGGGAGGAAGCAGGATCTGCAGGGAATTTTCTATGCGTACCTGACGGCTTCTCGCCCAATCCTGGAAATCAGCGATCATCAATACCGGATGGGGAGAAATTTCTTAGTGCATCAGCCTCTAGAAGACGCACCTGGTGTTGTGCATCCTGTAACGTAACCTGACAATATTGTATCAATTCCATACCCCGTTTGTGAGCTAATAGCGACATCTCGAGCGTCATTTGACCTGCTTCCATTTCCAACACGATGTTTTCCAATTCAGCCAGGGCGGCTTCAAAACTTTCCGGCTGAGAAAATTTGACGGGTTCCGCAGGCTTTGTCATGATAAGCGCAATGCCAAAAACAGGCGTTGACAGGAAACTGCAAAAATAACGCAATAAGCCGGTTCAGGTCAATTAAATCCACGAAACTTTCCGCAACGGAAGCTCTCTTAGTCCAGATTATAAGCGTTTCAGAAAATATAGCGGCTCTCTCCATCTTCTCGTCCCCTTCTTCAAGGCATCATCAATACGTTAACTGTTTTATTGGCTCGAAAGGTTAAGCACCCTTATGTCAGATCTTTTTGATGTTTCTCAATTGGCGCCCACCCAGTTGCCGGTCGAATGGTATCTCGATCCACGCGTGCTTGATTTGGAAAAGCGCTTCCTGTTCGACCAGGGCCCCGGCTATGTCGGTCATGAAGTGATGCTTCCTAATATAGGCGACTATTACGTGCCTGAATGGATGAACGGCGCCAAAATGCTGGTACATAATGACAACGGCATCGAACTGCTATCCAACGTCTGCCGCCATCGGCAGTCTCTGTTGCTCAAGGGCCGGGGAAACGCACGGAATATTGTTTGCCCCATCCATCGCTGGACATACGATCTGAAAGGTACTCTGCTGGGAGCGCCTCATTTTCCGGAAAATCCGTGCCTGAATCTGGGCAATATTCCGCTACAGAACTGGAACGGACTGCTATTTCAAGGCAAGCGCGATGTTGCGCGCGATTTGGCCAATTTGAGTGTACTCAGGGACTTCGATTTTTCCGGTCACGTGCTGGAACGGATCCAGATCGAGCAATACGCGTGCAACTGGAAAACATTCATTGAAGTCTATCTCGAAGACTATCATGTTGATACCTATCACCCCGGCTTGAGCAAGTTCGTCAATACCAATGAGTTGCGGTGGGAGTTCGGTGACTGGCATAACGTTCAAATCGTCGGGATAAATCAAGGCCTCGCACGGCCGGGAACGCCAGCTTATGCCAGATGGCATGAGCAACTGCTGCAACAGGTGGGGAACAAGATTCCGGCATATGGTGCGATCTGGATGCTCTATTATCCAAATATCATGCTAGAATGGTATCCTCACGTCCTGATAATCAGCACTTTACTGCCAGTGACATCTGAGCTCTGCACCAATGTCGTCGAATTTTATTATCCTGAGGACATAGCGCTGTTTGAGCGCGAGTTCATTGAAGCGGAGCAGGCTGCCTATCACGAGACCGCGATTGAGGATGATGAAATTTGCAGGCTCATGACCGCTGGACGCCGCGCGCTGTATGAGCAGGGCATTAACGAGGTTGGCCCATATCAGTCGCCGATGGAAGATGGCATGGCGCACTTCCATAGATTTCTCCGGCGTGAACTCGATCCGCGGATATAGGCGCAGTTGTACAAGTGCAGTTATGCAAGGGTTCGTCCGCGCTAAGTCAACGCTAAGAGAGGCCGTAGCCCCGTTAGCGTTTTATCCTGCCAGGCGATTCATAAGGATATGCCGGATTTGCCCGTATCCGGGCCGCGAGTTCTTCCTATGCTGGGGCGACAGATTTTTCCGGGGTATGGCGATTAATCGCTCAACGAACGAGACTGCTGAGGTTAAGCCATGATTACCATTGAGGAGGCCGGCAACTTAATCAGCGTTGCCGTTTTCGGAGAATTCACTCTGGCCGATTACCAGGAATTCGAAGAGCAGGTGCTCTACAAGTCCCATCTCAATGGCCCAGTCAATGTGCTATTTGACTGGCGCGATATGGCAGGCTATACGGTTGACGTCGCATGGGAGGATATCAAATTCATCCGCAAGTATGGAGGTGAATTCAAGCGGATTGCGATAATCACGGAAGACCAATGGCAGGCGTGGGCCGCCTGGGTGTCAAATCTTTTTGTTGACGCCGATGTCAGGGTTTTCAATAACTACGATGACGCCAAAGCATGGGCAGAAACCTGAATGCTATATGGAGATGTGGCAGACCTTCGACTGCTCAATTTGCTGCCTGCCTGGCCAGATTCCCAACAAGCACGATAAGCAGGTAAACCTGTTCAGAAGTTCCCCCTGTTAGTTCCGCCTGTTGGTTTTGAGTTTCTCTTCGCTGTAATTGTAATGCCCGCTGGCGAGTTGCGGTCCCACCGCGACCTCCTGCCATCCGTATTCTCTCTTGTCTCAGGAAAATTACGGGAAATTCCGCACGTTCCCTCGCGATTTGTCCCCATGCTTCTCAGGAATAACTTTCCCCGTTGATCAATTTCTCGCCCCGCCCGCCGACCGGCTCGGCTTGATCTTTTGTTGAAGGAATAGCTCAGCCCCGCTGTTGCAAAAAAGCCACACATTTCTCTTTCATTCTCCAAAATCTCTTTATATTGGCAAGCAACTCGTACAGAATGCAACCTATCAGTCCTGCAAGCTCCAACGCTAATCGCAAGTTATCTTTTTTGCATATCATGTCGCGGAAAGCTGGCGCTAATTCATGATTTGAGCGTGATTTGAACGAATCCTGATATTGTCTTGACACTAAAAACTACTATAATATAAGCTCATTAATTTATTAAATTAACACGGTTATCTGTCGGTTATTGCATGGTTGAGTTTTCGGGATTTGGTTAAGATTCAGCTTTTCAAGCCAGGCATTTTCGGCCGGACGGTGAACAGATTAACTACAGAACCGATGTATGTTCGATTCGAACCCTTTACATTATAAAAAGATGACCAGTACCGTTAATTTGGAGGGGAAGACCTTGAGTTCAACAATAGCGAAGTTGAACGCTCCGCTAATGCAAGCGTTTGATCCCCGATTATCAAGCGAGTCGCCGACAGCAATAACGCCTACACCGACATATAACACCCAGGCTCAAAGATTAGCGGACTTCGATACATTGACTGCTGCATTGGAATATGCGGCTGCCGGAAGCGCTGGATATAATTTTTACGATGCTAAAGGAAACCTGCGCTCGGTACTTCCTTACCGGGCATTAAGAGACAATGCTCGTACTTCGGCCCAGCGTCTGGCAACTCTCGGTCTTGTCAGCGGCGATCGCGTTGCCATCATTGCGGACACCACTCCCGAATTCGTAGAGCTGTTTTTCGCGTGCCGCTATGCCGGGCTGGTTCCATTTGCGATGCCCGTACCGGTCAACCTTGGCAGCCACGCCGTGTATGTCCAGCAGCTTCGGGGAATGCTGGAAGGCGGGCAGGCAGGCGCTGCCTTGGCCAACGTAGACTACATTTCCTTTCTTCAGGAAGCCGCCGAGGGATCCCAGGCATTGCGTTGGGTAGGTACGCCGGAGCAGCTTGCAAAGCTTTCCGCGCCCGATCTTGAGCTCAATACGAACGACCCTGACGAAATTGCATATCTTCAATTTACTTCGGGCAGCACTCGTATTCCTCGGGGGGTAATCATTACCGAGCGCGCATTGATGAGCAACCTGAGGGGAATTGTTCGTAACGGATTGGAGATACACGAGGGAGATCGCTGCGCATCCTGGCTGCCCTTCTATCATGATATGGGACTAGTCGGCATGGTAATGGCGCCGATGGTGGCGCAGGTTTCCGTTGATTATCTGGCTACCCGGGATTTTGCGATCAGGCCGCTGCAATGGTTGCGGCTTATTAGCCGAAACCGCGCAACGGTCGCTTTTAGCCAGCCATTTGGCCTGAAGCTTTGTACACTCAGGGTTCGAGATTCGGATTTGGAGGATCTCGATCTTAGCAGTTGGCGAGCGGCGGGAGTGGGCGCCGAAATGATACGGCCGGATACATTAAGAAATTTTGCGGAGAAATTTGCCCCCGCGGGCTTTGATGCACGCGCTTTTCTACCTTGTTACGGACTGGCCGAGTCAACTCTGGCCGTTACTTTTTCCCAAGTTGGCCGAGGTTTTCAAAGTTTGCGGGTTGATGCCGGGACGCTGGTCGACCGTAAGCTAGCCGTCAGGCTTCAGGCGGAAGGCAGGAAATATAGCGAATTCGTAAACTGCGGACGCGCTTTACCCGAGCATACGGTCAAAGTTGTCGATGATGCAGGGCAGGAACTGGGTGATCTAAGGGTTGGCAGTGTGCTGGTGTATGGAAGCAGCATTATGACCGGATACTTTAATAATCCTGAAGATACGCGCAAAACGCTCCAGCCGGGTAACTGGCTGGACACCGGCGATCTCGGCTTCATTTTCGAGGGTGATTTGTATATCACCGGCCGCCGTACTGACGTAATTATCGTCAATGGGCGTAACATACGTGCTCAGGATATAGAAGAACTTGCAGAGCAGCAACCCGAGGTGAGGACCCGGGAAGCCTCTGCCTTTGGGATAACAGATGCCAATGAGGTAACAACGATCGTGCTCGTCATTGAGTGTCGCCTGACGTCAACGACCGATCGCCAGTCTCTTACTAATCGGTTGCAAAGGCTCGTATATATGGCTTTTGGGGTTAACTGCCTGGTTGAACTGGTTCCACCACATACTTTGCCCCGGACTTCATCAGGAAAACTGTCGCGTTTTGCCGCCCGCCAGGGTTTTATTCAACGGACGAAATTGACAGACCAGCTATCGGTAGAATCCGGGGACGTATAATCGGCAGATGTCAAACCCGTTAGTGGCAGTCACCGGCGCCACTGGTTTTATAGGGAGCATACTGTTACGGTCTCTGATCGAGAAGGGGTGGAAGGTCAGGGCGTTAACCAGGCGTTACCAGTCCGGCGACGAAGCCATTCAATGGATCAAAGGGGATCTGGATGATCTGGCTGCGCTGCAAGCCCTAGTCAAAGGTGCTTCAGCGGTTGTACACTGCGCTGGGCAGGTACGTGGCGATTCCCTTGAAAGCTTCTTACATACTAATGTAGAAGGTACCCGGAATCTTTTGGATACCTCTATCAAGCAAGATTCGCCACCCCGTTTTCTCCTTATATCTTCCCTGGCCGCAAGGCAACCTGAGCTTTCCTGGTACGCTACCAGTAAGCGCATGGCCGAGCAATTGGTAATGGATCGCTCCGCTATTCTGCCCTATGCGATATTCCGCCCTACCGCGGTTTATGGTCCGGGGGATAAAGAGATGAGCCCTCTCTTCAAAGCAACCCGGAGAGGGATATTACCAATGGTCGGCCAGCCTGAAATGCGTTTTGGTCTGTTGCATGTTAGCGATCTGGTGGCGGCTGTGCTGTTGTGGCTTTCTACCAATGTTCCCGTTCAAGGCGTTTATGAGCTGGATGATGGTACGCCGGGAGGCTATGATAGCAAATCGGTAGCCGCCATCGCGCAAGAAGCCTGGAAGCGTCCGGTCCGTTGCCTTTTCCTGCCCTCCTCGCTTGTTTCATTGATCGCTAACATTAATCTATGGTCAGCCCGGTTGCTGGGCTACGCGCCAATGTTGACACCCGGGAAAGTCAGGGAATTAAGACATACCGATTGGGTGTGTGATATAACGCCTTTAACCGAGGCCCTTCCGGGCTGGGAACCCTCCATACGGTTACGCGACGCCTTACCTCAGGCAATATAGTTTTAACGACTTTCCAATTTTGAGCTGATCCATGGCGAGCGATTACGATGAAATCCTGCAAAGACTTTGTTATCACCTTAAGAAATCTTGTGCGCCGGACGCACAAATTACGCCCGAGACCGATCTCATCAATGAGCTGGCTATTGACTCCGTCAAATTATTAAACTTGATTATGGAAGTTGAGGATGAGTTTGATATTTCCGTACCGCTCAATGCGCTGACGGATGTTCAGACTGTTCACGAGCTCGCGACTTTAATTCACAGGATAAAATCAGCCGAACAATGAGTTTGTTAGCTAAACTGGATGCCGTCGCGGCGGCAAGAAAAGCCCTATTGCCCGAGGGCGTTGAAGTTTTTGGCACACCCGTGGAAGAGGTTTATTCTTCTACGGAGGCGAAGATTGGTGATCGCCGCATCCTCTTCCTGGGTACGAATAATTATCTCGGCCTCACCTTTTCGCCTGAATGCATGCAGGCGGCCCATGATGCGATTGATAATGAGGGCACGGGCACGACCGGATCGCGCATGGCTAATGGCAGTTACAGCGGGCATCGCGCTCTTGAGCGCGAATTCGCGGATTTTTACCGCTGCGGTTCGTGCATTGTTTTTACCACCGGCTATCAGGCAAATCTTGCGACGATCTCTGGCTTGGCAGGTACCGGCGATGTCGTTCTAATTGATGGCGACTCCCATGCAAGTATTTATGACGGATGTCGTTTGAGCGGAGCTGAAATCATCAGATTCCGCCACAACGATATGGGAGACCTGGAGAAGCGTCTTCGCCGCCTGGGAGAACGTGCGCGTTCTACCCTCATCATTGTCGAAGGCATTTACAGCATGCTCGGTGATCGAGCGCCCCTGGCAGACATCGTCAGCTTGAAAAAGGCCTATAACAGTACGGTGCTTCTAGACGAAGCGCATTCGCTTGGTGTCCTGGGTGAGACGGGGCAAGGCCTGGTGGAAGAAACGGGACTTATCGACGAGGTTGATTTCATTACGGGCACTTTCAGCAAGAGCCTGGGCGGCATTGGCGGCTATTGCGTGAGCAACCACTCACAGCTCGATCAGTTGCGCTATATCAGTCGTCCATATATATTTACGGCATCCCCTACGCCAGCCACTATCGCATCAACGCGCGCCGCGCTTAAATTATTGCAGGAAGGCACCGGGTTACGGCGTCAGCTTTGGAAAAACGCACGGCAGCTCTATTCAAGACTTTCCGAGCTTGGCTATCAGCTCGGACCGGAGCCTAGTCCAGTTATCGCAACCATACTGGACACCCCTCAGCAGGCGCTGGCTCTATGGAAGGGTTTGCTCGATCGCGGCATCTATGTCAATTTGATCTTGCCGCCTGCCGCACCTGAAGGTAAATCACTGGTAAGATGTAGCGTCAGCGCAGTGCACAGCAACGAGCAGATGGATTATGTTGGAGAAACTTTTGCCGAGCTGCGCCAGATTCTCCAATAAAAAACCTCTGAACATGCTCCTTCTGTAGAGACGCTGTTCAGAGGTCGCCTGAAGCTCAGGAATATCCAAGGCCTATAAAGAGAAACCTCTTATTCAGAGGTTTCTCAAAGCGTATGGCGCTGCACTATCATGCACCATGGTTTAAGATGCCTTTGCACTGGTTCGACGGCGCATCAGGAAAAAGCCCGCAGCGCCTGCGACAGCCAGCAACAGTGCGATTTCCGTCATACCGAAGCCGGAACCGTGGCTGCCGTGACCTCCGCCCCCTCCGACGTGTATTGGAATACGCACTGCCGTGGTCATTTTGCCTGCCTTCTCGGTCTCGAGCAACAATACATATTGACCGAGATCCACCAGGTTTGCTTCAAAGGTAATGCTGCCAGATGGGTATGCTTTGGCCGGGAGAGACAGAATCTCAT
>DATJHX010000221.1:0-7406 GCA_035493655.1 Nitrosospira sp. | reverse complement strand
CGAACAGTTAGCGGTGCAGTGCGACTTTATGGAAGTCTGTTATTTGCTGTTGAATGGAGAACTGCCTACTGCCACGCAAAAAATTTCATTCGATCACACCATCAATGAACACACAATGGTGCACGAACAACTGGCGCGTTTCTATACAGGTTTTCGGCGAGACGCTCATCCCATGGCGGTAATGGTCGGCGTCGTCGGCGCGTTGTCGGCGTTTTATCATGATGCGATGGATATTTCGGACGCTTCGCACCGTGAACTGTCGGCCTTTCGCCTGATAGCCAAATTGCCCACCATTACCGCAATGACATATAAGTACAATATTGGCCAGCCGTTCATCTATCCGCGCAATAGCCTCAGCTATGCGGAGAATTTCATGCATATGATGTTCGCCACGCCTGCCGAGGAATACAAGCCCAACCCGGAGCTGGCGCGCGCACTGGATCGTATTCTAATATTGCATGCGGATCACGAGCAGAATGCCTCGACTTCGACCGTGCGGCTCGCCGGCTCCAGCGGCGCAAATCCTTTCGCGTGCATTTCTGCCGGTATTGCCTGTCTTTGGGGGCCTGCACACGGCGGAGCGAACGAGGCCTGCCTGAATATGCTGGAAGAGATCGGCGACGAGTCGCGCATCGGCGACTATATCGCCCGCGCCAAAGATAAAGATGACCCCTTCAGGCTGGTAGGATTTGGTCACAGGGTATACAAGAATTTCGATCCGCGTGCGAAGCTGATGCGCGAGACCTGCCATGAAGTGCTTGATGAGCTCGGGCTGCACGATGACCGTCTATTCAAGCTGGCGCTGAAACTGGAGAAAATTGCCTTGGAGGATGAATATTTCATTTCCCGAAAACTCTACCCCAATGTCGATTTTTATTCAGGCATCGTGCAACGCGCATTGAGTATCCCCGCTTCGATGTTTACCGCCATATTTACCATGGCGCGCACAGCAGGCTGGATTGCGCAGTGGAACGAGATGATTTCAGATCCCGAACATAAGATTGGACGCCCGCGCCAGCTTTATACGGGCGCCACAACCCGCGATGTGGTACCCCTTGCATCACGCACCTGAACCAGCTTTGCCAAACAACGAGGCTTCGCCATGAACAAGCAGTTGTCTATGGACGATACCCTGCTGTCCGGCATGAATGCGCCCTTCATAGAAGGACTTTTCGAAGCGTATCGCCAGAACCCTGACTCGGTTCCGCCGGAATGGCACGGGTACTTCGATCGGGTGCAACGTGCCGCGGAACCGGCTTGGCCTGCTGGCCCGGTATCATCAGCTATGCTACAGCTGGAACCTGCGGGCGGTATGTCAGCGCAGGACAAGCTGGCGCTGGTCGTGGAGCGCAAGCAGATAGCAGTCCTCCAAATGATCAATGCCTACCGCTTTCTTGGTGTGCGCCATGCCGATCTGGATCCGCTCAAGCATCAGGAAAAACTGCACGTTCCGGAACTCGACCCCGGATACTACGGTTTGACCGATGCGGATATGAACACCGTTTTTGGTACCGGCTCACTGGTAGGTCCACCCCGCTCACCGCTTAAGGAAATTTTGCGGGCGCTCCAGCAGACCTACTGCGGCGCCGTCGGGGTCGAGTACATGTACATTACCGACACCGAGCAGAAGCGTTGGATCCAGAACCGGCTTGAGGGTTCGCGTGCGCAGCCCGCCTACTCCGCTGAATACAAAATGCATATTCTGGAGCGCCTCAATGCGGCGGAAGGCCTCGAGAAATATCTCCATACGCGCTATGTCGGACAGAAACGCTTCTCAGGGGAAGGCGGCGAGAGCCTGATTCCGCTACTGGATAATTTGCTGCAACGGGCCGGCGGGATGGGGGTGCAGCAACTTATTGTCGGCATGGCGCATCGAGGACGGCTCAATGTGCTGGTCAACACCCTGGGTAAAATACCCGCCGACCTGTTTCAGGAATTCGAGGGCAAGCATGCGCAGGAGTTGACTGAGGGCGATGTCAAATACCATCAGGGCTTCTCCTCGGCGGTTGCAACGCCGGGCGGAGTGATGCGGCTCTCACTCGCATTCAATCCATCGCATCTGGAAATCGTGGACCCCGTAGTACAGGGCTCGGTACGCGCCCGTCAGCATCGGCTGGGGGACAGGGAAGGAGACCGGGTGTTGCCCGTGCTGCTGCACGGGGACGCGGCCTATTCCGGCCAGGGAGTAGTGATGGAAACCCTGAACCTTTCGCAAACGCGGGGTTTTGGCACCGGCGGTACAGTACATATCATCATTAATAATCAGATTGGTTTCACTACCTCCGACCCTCGGGATGCACGCTCCACGCTTTACTGCACGGACGTGTCCAAGATGATCGAGGCGCCGATTTTCCATGTCAATGGTGATGATCCTGAAGCAGTCGTCATGGTGACCGAAATCGCGCTCGATTTCCGCATGACCTTCCACAAGGATGTGGTTGTGGATATGGTCTGCTACCGTACGCTTGGGCACAACGAGCAGGATGAACCGATGGTAACCCAACCGCTGATGTATAAGCTGATCGCCCGGCACCCCGGCACGCGCAAGCTCTATGCCGACAAATTGCAAGCCGAGGGCATCATCGATGCCGATCAGGCTGATCTGATGGTGAAAGCGTATCGCGGCGATATGGATGCGGGCCGCAATCCTAACAAGACCATTGTTTACGGCTACAAGTCGCCGGAAGCGGTGGACTGGACGCCGTTTCTGAAAGGAACCAGATGGGATATTCCAGTCAAAACGGGACTGCCTATGGCCGAACTGAAGAAGTTGGCAGAGCGGCTGACAGATATACCAGGCAAATTCAAGCTCCATCCGCGTGTGGAAAAGATCATTGCCGATCGCCGCTCGATGGGCGAAGGAAAGCTGTCCCTGGACTGGGGAATGGCGGAAAATCTTGCTTACGCAGCGCTATTGAAGGACGGGTATGCCATTCGCATTTCGGGGCAGGATTCGGGGCGCGGAACGTTTTTTCATCGCCATGCCGTACTGCATGATCAGAACCGGCAACGATGGAATGAAGGCGCGTATATTCCGCTGCGCCACATAGCGCCGGATCAGCCTGATTTCACCGTAATCGATTCACTGTTGTCGGAAGAGGCGGTGCTTGGCTTTGAATACGGCTATGCCACCGCGGAACCGGACGAGTTGGTCGTATGGGAAGCGCAATTTGGCGATTTCGCCAATGGGGCGCAAGTCGTGATAGACCAGTTCATCGCGTCCGGGGAAGCCAAGTGGGGGCGGTTGTGCGGCCTGGTCATGATGCTCCCGCATGGCTATGAGGGCCAGGGCCCGGAGCACTCCTCGGCCCGTCTGGAGCGCTACCTGCAGATGTGCGCCGAATATAATATCCAAGTGTGCGTACCTTCCACGCCCGCGCAGATGTTTCATGTACTGCGGCGCCAGATGATTCGCCCGTTGCGCAAGCCCCTCATCCTCATGAGTCCCAAAAGTCTGTTGCGCCATAAGGAATCGACGTCGAGCCTTGAGGATCTCACAGATGGCAGATTTCAGCCTATCATTCCTGAAACAGAACAACTCGATCCCGGAAATGTACGTCGCATGATCGCCTGCTGTGGCAAGGTTTATTACGATCTGCTGGCTTATCGCCGCGAGCATAAAATCGAAGATGTCGCAATTATCCGGATCGAGCAATTATATCCTTTTCCACATGATGATTTTCAGGCCGAGGTCGAGCGTTACCCGGCAGCGAGAGATATACTCTGGTGCCAGGAAGAGCCCGGCAACCAGGGAGCATGGCACCGGATTCAGCACTATCTGTTACGGCACAAGCGGCCTGACCAGGTCCTGGGTTATGCATTGCGACCATCATCCGCATCCCCGGCTGTAGGATATCTCGCCAAGCACAACCTGCAGCAAAAGGAATTGGTCGCAGCCGCGTTTCGCGAAAAAATTTAGCCCCTAAATCAGCGGTTGGTGCGCCCGATTGCGGGATTAGGTTTAACCCAGATAATCCATTAGGACGCGAAATGATGGCGAGGCAGGTTGCGAGATAGTTTTGTCGGCAGTTTTTTCGGTTGAGAGAAGTCCATAGCCTGGGCTATGGACGCCGAGCAAGCGGCGAAAATGGTTGCAAATTGACGGCCAGCACTCGTCAATTGTGGTGCGCTCGAAGAGCCGCCTGACGGATTATCTGGGTTTAATACGGAGGAGAGCTTATGCTCGTCGAAATCAAAGTCCCGCTGTTATCGGAATCCGTCGCTGAGGCTACCCTGCTCTCCTGGAAAAAAAAAGAGGGTGAGCATGTCGATCGTGACGAAAACCTCATCGATATCGAAACAGATAAAGTCGTACTGGAGCTGCCGTCCCCCGCCGAAGGCGTACTGACGAAAATTATCAAGGACGACGGAGCGACGGTGACGAGCGGGGAAGCCATTGCTTCTATTGACACGGAGGCCGCAGCGGAACCCTCTGCTTCCGGTAAGGAGGCAGCTCCAGCCCCGTCGGCCCCCGAGTTTGCCCCGGAGTCTGCCCCTGAAGCCGTAGAACCTGAAAAACCTGCAAGGCCCGAGCCCAAGGCAAAGCTCGGGTCAGTGCCCGCGCCTGAAGCACAACGGAGACCCGGCGAAGAAACCAAACCTGTGCCGGAACCCGCGGTGATACCGCCAGCGGCCGGAGCAATCTCAGCCATGATGCCGGCAGCCCGAAGCGCCGCGGCGAAAGCGAATCTTGAAGCGGGAGAAGCGCATTCGATCAAAGGCACTGGCCGTGGCGGACGAATCACCAAAGAGGATGTGTCGGCGTATGTGGAACATAAAGCCACACCCTCCGTATCTCCCCCGCCCTCTTACGAGCCCGCTCCTTCCACCCCCCCAGCGAAAGCCGAGTCCGCTCCACCGGCGGCAACAGGTGATCGGACTGAACGGCGCGTCCGGATGTCGCGGCTGCGGGCACGCATCGCCGAGCGGCTGGTGCAGTCGCAATCTACCGCTGCAATACTCACCACCTTCAATGAAGTCAACATGCAGGCGATCATGGATTTGCGTGGGCGCTATAAGGATAAATTCGAGAAAGAGCATGGCGTCAAACTGGGCATCATGTCTTTTTTCGTCAAGGCAGCGGTTGCTGCGCTCAAAAAATTTCCCATCGTCAATGCATCGGTGGAAGGCGATGAGATCGTCTATCACGACTATTATGATATTGGAATTGCCGTGAGCAGCCCGCGCGGGCTGGTGGTTCCCATCCTGCGCAATGCGGAGTCTCTGTCGCAAGCCGATATCGAAAAGAAAATAGCGGACTTCGGCCGGCGCGCTCAGGACGGCAAGCTCACCATCGAAGAATTGTCTGGCGGCACTTTCTCGATTACCAACGGCGGCGTATTCGGCTCAATGCTTTCCACCCCGATCATCAACCCACCCCAAAGCGCTATTCTCGGCATACACGCGACCAGGGAACGGCCCGTGGCAGAGAATGGGCAAGTCGTGATACGTCCGATATGTTATCTTGCTTTATCTTATGACCATCGCATCATCGATGGACGTGAAGCGGTACTCTCGCTGGTAGCGATGAAAGAGGCTCTGGAATTCCCCATGAGCCCGTTGTTCGAAGGCTGAACAAATCATGTCATCTCGCTTTTGCAAGCAAATTCCATCAACTTTTTTATGTTGTCTTCATAACCAGAAATAATGTCACAATCTTTTGATGTAGCGGTAATAGGCGCTGGCCCAGGCGGCTACGTCGCGGCGATTCGCTGCGGCCAATTGGGGCTCAATACGGTCTGTATAGACGAATGGAAGAATTCTCAGGGCAAGCCCAGCCTGGGTGGCACCTGCCTCAATGTCGGTTGCATACCGTCGAAGGCGCTGCTGGAGTCGTCGGAGAATTATGAGCGCGCGGCGCATAAATTCGCGGCTCACGGCATTACGGTGGAAGGACTGTCGATGAATGTCCCCGCAATGATATCGCGCAAGGACAAGATCGTCTCCAACTTCACTGGCGGCGTCGCCATGCTGTTCAGGAAAAATAAGGTAACTTCGATGCATGGACGCGCGAAGCTGCTGGAGAGCGTAAAAAATGAGAATGATAATGCTCATACTCTTTGGCGAATCGAAGTAAAGGACGGGGATAAGGTTGATACCATCCAGGCAAAACATGTCATTATTGCCACCGGCTCAACACCGCGCATATTGTCTTTCGCACCTGTGGACAATGAGCGGGTATTGGATAATACGGGCGCCCTGGCCCTGGCAGAAGTGCCCAAGCGCCTGGGCGTAATTGGCGGCGGGGTGATCGGGGTGGAGATGGGCAGCCTGTGGCGCAGGCTAGGTGCGGAAGTCACCATACTGGAAGCACTGCCCCAGTTTCTGATGTCAGCCGATGAGCAGGTGGCAAAAGAAGCGCGAAAAATCTTCACCCGGGAATTGGGCCTGATAATAAAGACTGGCATCCAGATAAGCAGCATCAGGAGCAGTGAAGAAAATATTACGGTTGAGTATACCGATGCGGCAGACGCCGAGAAAGGCGTCCAAACGCTCGAAGTGGATAAACTCATTGTCGCGGTCGGCCGGGCTCCGAATACCACTGGTTTGGGCATCGAAAATATCGGGTTGAAACTGGACGGTCGCGGCTACATTGAAGTGGATGCGGGTTGCCGCACCAATCTGCCCAACGTGTATGCCGTCGGAGATGTGGTGCGCGGACCGATGCTGGCGCATAAGGCTTCCGAGGAAGGTGTCGCGGTAGCGGAAGCCATTGCAGGCCAGGCGGGCCACGCGAATCTGGATACGATCCCATGGGTGATCTATACCTCACCGGAAATTGCCTGGGTGGGCAAAACTGAACAGGAATTGAAAGCGGCAGGAATTGAATATAAATCGGGCCAATTCCCGTTCATGGCTAACGGACGCGCTCGCGCGCTTGGAGAGCCAGGCGGCTTTGTCAAGATGCTGGCGGACGCCAAAACGGATCGTATTCTTGGCGTTCATATGATTGGCCCCTACGTTTCCGAATTAATCGCCGAAGCTGTTGTGGCAATGGAGTTTGCCGCCACCAGCGAGGATATTGCCCGCATCGTTCATGCCCATCCGTCCTTATCGGAAGTGGTGCACGAGGCGGCGCTAGCGGTCGATAAGCGAGCGATTCATATCTAAAGGTAGGGATCAGTTCCTACAGTTGAAACAGAGAGACTGATCACTAATACCTGGAAAAGAATGAATTAAGAGGCTGGCGTGGAAGAAAACGTAATCCTGCCCCCAATCTTATTTGCTTAACCAGAAAATCGCTGACTGCTCAGCGAAAATGCTAAGGAATCGCTGAACAAATAGCGATTTCCAGATTTAAGCGGGCTGCTGCCATTTTTTGACGACAGCCCAACCAGCCAGTTATTTCCCGGCCCTATTTCACTGCCGAGTCGCCCTTTTTCTGTTTCATTGTCCGCCTTGGGGCA
>DATJHX010000220.1:0-4304 GCA_035493655.1 Nitrosospira sp. | reverse complement strand
TACCGATCGCCCCGGTCATGATCGCCGCTATGCCGTTGATGCGAGCAGGATTGAACGTGAACTGGGCTGGAAACCCGCCGAGACTTTCGAAACAGGCATTCTCAAGACCGTGAAATGGTATCTGGACAATAGCCGCTGGGTCGACAATGTAAAGTCCGGCGCTTACCGAACCTGGATCGAGAAAAATTACGCCGAACGGGTCTGATGAAAATTCTGTTGTTCGGCAAAAGCGGCCAGTTGGGATGGGAACTACAGCGCAGCCTGTTGCCCCTGGGTGAACTGGTGGCGCTGGAACCCGGTAGCCGAGAGTTATGCGGCGATTTCACCCGCTTGAACGACATCAGGGAAACGGTCCGCACGGCGGCACCTGCTGTGATCGTGAATGCGGCTGCCTATACCGCTGTGGACAAGGCGGAAAACGAGCCGGAGCATGTTCGGATCATCAATGCGCTGGCGCCCGCTGCGCTTGCATCCGAAGCCGCAAAGCTCGGTGCCTTGCTGGTTCATTACTCTACCGATTATGTGTTTGACGGGAGCGGTGACAGGCCACGGGATGAGACGGATCCCGTTGGGCCGTTGAATGTGTACGGTACAACCAAGCTGGAAGGCGAGGCAGCCATAATCAGCTCTGGTTGCAGCTATCTGATCTTTCGCACGAGCTGGGTTTTCGCCGCGCGTGGGGAAAATTTCGCAAAAAAAATACTTCGTCTCGCCCAGGAACGCGATCGCCTTACCATTGTCGATGATCAGGTAGGCGCGCCGACAGGAGCTGAGCTGCTGGCGGATGTTACGGCTCACGCCATCCGTATGGCATTGCAGCATCCGGAGTTGAACGGTCTTTACCATCTGGTTGCGAGCGGGGAAACGTCCTGGTGCGGTTATGCAAGATTTGTATTGGATTTTGCCCGGCAAGCTGGAATCAGGCTTAAAACGGGCCCGCGAGATCTTGTCCCGGTGCCGTCCAGCGCATTTCCTTCCCCCGCCCGCCGGCCTAAAAATTCCCGCCTGAATACCGTAAAGTTGGGAAGCGCCTTCGGCTTGAAGCTGCCTCCATGGCAAGCTGGCGTTGCGCGCATGCTTACTGAAACTCTTGAGAATCATCATGATCGAGCGTAAAGGCATTATTCTCGCCGGCGGGTCCGGCACCCGGCTCTACCCCGTGACGAAAGCGGTTTCAAAACAACTGCTGCCAATTTACGACAAGCCGATGATTTACTATCCCCTCAGCACGCTCATGCTGGCGGGTATGCGCGACATCCTGATCATCTCTACTCCGCAGGATACGCCGCGTTTTGAGCAGCTTTTGGGCGATGGGGATGAGTGGGGGCTGAACCTTCAATATGCCGTACAGCCCAGCCCTGATGGCCTGGCGCATGCGTTTACCATAGGCAGAAATTTTATCGGAGATAGTCCCAGCGCGCTGGTGCTGGGAGACAACATTTTTTACGGGCATGATTTACATCTGCAACTGCGTCGTGCCATGGCGAAGGGGGAGGGGGCGACCATATTCGCTTATCATGTGCAGGACCCCGAGCGTTATGGCGTAGTCGCGTTCGATGGCCGCGATCGCGTCACCTCCCTGGAGGAGAAGCCAGCGAGGCCCAAGAGCAACTATGCGGTGACCGGCCTGTATTTCTACGATAATCAGGTGGTGGACATAGCAGCCAGCCTGAAGCCCTCGGCCCGGGGCGAACTGGAGATTACGGATGTCAACCGTATTTATCTGGAGCGCGGCCAATTGGACGTCGAGATCATGGGCCGCGGTTACGCCTGGCTGGATACGGGTACCCATGAAAGCCTGATTGAAGCCAGCAACTTTATCGAAACCATTGAACACCGGCAGGGACTCAAGGTTGCCTGTCCGGAAGAGATTGCCTATCGCCAGGGTTTCATAACCACAGCGCAGCTCGAGAAGCTGGCGCAGCCATTGGCGAAGAATGGCTATGGCAAGTATTTATTGCGCTTGTTAAGGGAACAGGAGGAACGTGAAATTCATGAAAGCAATCCCCACCTCAATCCCTGAAGTATTAATCATAGAGCCCAGAGTATTCGGCGACAGCCGGGGCTTCTTCTTTGAAAGCTTCAACCACAAGGATTTCCGCCGTGCCACCGGGCTCGACGTCAACTTCGTTCAGGACAATCATAGCCGCTCGATCAAGGGGGTGCTGCGCGGGCTGCATTATCAGATTCGTCAGCCGCAGGGAAAGCTGGTACGAGTCGCGCGCGGGGCGGTCTTTGACGTGGCAGTGGACATCCGCAGATCTTCGCCGACTTTCGGCCGCTGGGCCGGCGTGGAGTTGACTGAAGACAATCATCGCCAACTATGGGTGCCACGGGGCTTTGCCCATGGTTTCTACGTATTGAGCCACAGTGCCGACTTCCTATACAAAACAACCGATTACTATAATCCGGATTTCGAGCGCAGCCTTTTATGGAATGATCCACAGATTGGCATATCCTGGCCAGTTGACGCCGCAATGCACCCTATTGTTTCGGTGAAAGACGCTCAGGCTGCAGCTCTGGACGATGCTGAAGTATTCACATAAGCCTCAAACCCGCTCGAGAATGTAGCGGGTGTATCGACACTGTGGGGAACAAGCACGAAATTGGCGGATAATTGTCGAACTGATTCAATCTCAAAACCAACATTGCGAGGATTCGGATGATTGAACCAACCTCCGGTCGGGAATTCCCCTTACGCGAAGCACACAATCTTGTCCGCGATCTCATGACACCCAATCCATGGATTTACTGGATCGATTTTCTGTTTCATATCTCGCTGGGCTGGGCGGCTTTTGCGATTGTCCTGTTGACCCCGCCGTTTTCTCTCTGGCAAATCTCAGCCCTGGTTGTCGCTACGTTCGCTTTTTACCGCGCGGCCATTTTTGTTCATGAACTGGCCCATCTGAAAAAGGGCACTTTCAGATTTTTCCGCCTCATATGGAACCTTATCTGTGGAATACCGTTACTGATACCATCCTTTACCTATGATGGCGTCCACAGCGATCACCACAAGCCTGACGTTTACGGTACGGCAAGGGATGGCGAATACATTCCGTTCGCAACACTGCGGCCTGCTGCGATGGTGGGTTATGTACTGCTGTCGTTCATCATCCCGGTTTTCTTTATTGTTCGTTTTCTTCTTCTGACACCTCTATCCTACCTGTTTCCCCCATTGCGGAAATTCGTCTGGGAACGCGCATCCTCCCTTACTATCGACATGAATTACAAACGTGAGGCGAATGCCATTCGCAACGATACGCGTTGGCGCCTGCAGGAGTTTGGAGCTTTTGTTTTCATAACGGCAATCGTAGCTTGCATTAGCCTGGGCCTGCTGACCTATAAGGTTCTCGTTTTCTGGTATGTGATTGCGATGTTCATTTTTTTTATGAACTCCCTGCGTACATTGAGCGCGCATGCATATCGCAATCCGCCAGATCATCGAATGGAATTTGCCCAACAATATCTCGACTCCATCAATGTCCCCGGCCATTGGTTCATAACCGGCCTGTGGGCGCCGGTCGGTCTGCGCTATCACGCAACCCATCACCTGTTCATGAGCATGCCCTACCATAACCTCGCAGAGGCTCAGCAGCGTTTAGTTAAGGGGTTGAGGGATAATACGCTTTACCTCACGACAGTGCGGACGGGTATGTGGGACGCCCTTCAGCGGATCTGGGCTGAAGCCACCGCATCGACATCTCCGAAAGGGGCAAATCGAAAGGAGCCTTTGAATAGGGTCGAGAGTTTACCGGGCGGAGACAAGGCGGCGGTGCAGGACGGGCTGGCGGAAAGGTGAGAAGGTTAGGGGCGCCAATCCGCTTTTGTCCGGTGTAGGAAGCCTTGTGTTTGGGGCTTCTCTCTCCGGTGACGATGGCGGCGGACTTGCGCCACAGTCTTGATTTCTGGTTTTAGTAATTGCCCGATGCTGTCGTACTCGGCCAGCTTGTGCGGGCCGTGCAGGACTGCAAGATGGCCATCTGAATAGCGGTTAACGCGAACCTTCGCCCCGACATAATGACAGCGATAGCAGTCAGGTGGAATTTGCCAGCACCACGTTGTCAAAGCGCACACAGTTATCATTGCCCACGGTACGCTCGAAGCCCTCGCACAGGATGTCATCGAGATCGCCGCCGATCCAGAGCACAATCATTTCGATGCCCAGTCGCGTGAGCGGCGCGTTGTGGGCAAGGCCGAGTATCTGCCAGGCAAAGCCAACCCGCGCTTTATCGCGACCTCACTGCCAACCGATATTTGATCAGCCCAGGCGCTCTACGAACAGTTTTACTGTGCGCGTGGTGAGA